>NZ_LZJD01000162.1:0-166652 GCF_001666875.1 Mycobacterium sp. E802 | reverse complement strand
TACCGGCTCGCGCCCGAGCACAAGGCGCCGGCCGCCCTCGACGACGCCTACGCCGCCTACCGCTGGGCGCTGGACCACGCCGCGGGCCTGGGTGCCACGCAGATCGTCGTCGGCGGTGACAGTGCCGGCGGCAACCTGGCTGCCTTGGTGGCCCTGCAAGCCCGCGACTCGGAGCTGCCGCTGCCTGCCCTGCAGCTGCTGCTCTACCCGGTCACCGACTGGTCCAGCGACACGCGGTCCAAGACGTTGTTCGCCGACGGTTACTTCCTGACCGATCGCGATATGCGCTGGTTCGCCGAGCACTACCTCGACGGCGCGGAGGTGGCGGCGTCGGATCCTTTGGTATCACCGCTGCTCAGCGAAGACCTCTCCGGCTTGCCGCCCGCTCTCGTGATCACCGCGGGCTTCGATCCGCTACGCGATGAGGGGAACCGGTACGCCGAGGCGATGCAGGCGGCCGGTGTGGTGGTGGATCTCCGCGAAGAACGGTCGATGATCCACGCGTTCGCCAACTTCTTCCCGCTCGGCGGCGGCAGTGTCACCGCCACGAGCGCCATGATCTCAGCGGTGCGGGCACATCTCAGCCACGCCGAAAGCTGACCTGGCCTCGCCGGTACGCTGGTCGGCGTGGCCAAACCGAAGAAGACCGCGAAGTACGACCTCAAGGCGGCTGACCGCAAGCGCAACCTGTGGGTTCAGATCGGGCTGACAGCCGTGGTGGTGCTGTTCGCGGTCGGTCTCGTGCTCTACATCGTGATGACGGGCCACAAGCGCCCGGCGTCGGGTGAGGCCCGGGCGGTGCACGTGGCCGCACCGAACGTGATCACCGAAGAAGGAACGTCTGACCCCAAGGTGACGATCAGTCTCTACGAGGACTTCCTGTGCCCGGCCTGCGGCCATCTGGAGCAGCTCTTCGGTCCGACCATCAACAAGCTGATCGATACCGGGGCCGTCGCCGTCGACTACCACATGGTGGCGATCCTGGACAAGGCCGGTAACGGCTACTCGTCGCGCGCCGGTGGTGCGGCGTACTGCATCGCCGACGAGTCCGTCGACGCGTTCCGCCGCTTCCACTCCGCGCTCTACACGCCTGGAATCCAGCCGGAGGAGGGCAGCGGTATCTACCCGGACAACGCCCGGATCATCGAGCTCGCCCGTCAGGCCGGTGCCGGCGGCGACGTGCCCGATTGCATCACCAAGGGCCGCTACGTCGAGATGGTGCAGGGCATGGCCGCGGCCACCGGTATCAATTCGACCCCGACCGTTCAGATCAACGGTGAGGAATACCAGCCCACCACTCCTGACGCGCTGATCGCGAAGGTCCGGGAGATCGTCGGCGACCTGCCGGAGCTGAAGGGCCCCGCGCCCGCCCCGGCCGCACCCGCACCCGCACCCGCACCCGCGGCTCCCGCACCCGCCCCTGCTTCACCGGCGCCGGCCAACCCATGAGCGACACCGCGTCGTCCGAGATCGACGAATCGGTAACCGAGAACGCGGCGGGACCGGCCGTCGGGCGGGCGGGCGCGGTCTGGATTCTGATTGCCGGCGTGCTGGGCCTGGCCGCTGCGCTGGCGCTGACGATCGAGAAGATCGAGCTGTTGATCGATCCGTCTTATGTGCCGTCCTGCAGCATCAATCCGGTGATCTCCTGCGGCTCGGTGATGACCACGCCACAGGCTTCGGTATTCGGTTTCCCCAACTCGCTGATCGGCGTGGTGGCCTTCTCCGTCACCCTGGTCACCGGGGTACTGGCCGTTGCGGGAGTTCGGCTACCCCGGTGGTACTGGGTGGGATTGGCTCTGGGCAGCCTGCTCGGCGTCGTCATGGTGCACTGGCTGATCTTCCAGAGCCTTTACCGGATCGGTGCCCTGTGCCCGTACTGCATGGTGGTGTGGTCGGTGACCATTCCGCTGTTCGTGGTGGCGAGTTCCATCGCCCTGCGCCCCCTGTCCACCAACGCGGCCGCCCGGGCGATCTACCAGTGGCGCTGGTCGATCGTGACGCTCTGGTTCACCTCACTTGTCCTGTTGATCCTGGTGCGTTTCTGGGAATATTGGTCAACTCTGCTGTAACACTCCAGAAATAACTCGGCGGTTAGGTCTACCCGTGATTTCCAAGTTGTTGGTCGCCAATCGTGGCGAGATCGCTATTCGTGCGTTTCGTGCTGCGTATGAGTTGGGCATTGCGACGGTGGCGGTGTATCCGTATGAGGATCGCAATTCGTTGCATCGGTTGAAGGCTGATGAGTCGTATCAGATCGGTGAGGTCGGTCATCCGGTGCGGGCTTATCTGTCGGTGGACGAGATCATCCGGGTGGCGCAGCATTCGGGGGCTGATGCGATTTATCCGGGGTACGGGTTTTTGTCGGAGAACCCGGAATTGGCCTCGGCGTGTGCGCAGGCGGGGATCACGTTTGTGGGTCCGGGTTCGCAGGTGTTGGAGCTGACCGGCAACAAGTCGCGGGCGATCGAGGCGGCGCGGGCGGCGGGGTTGCCGGTGTTGGCGTCGTCGGCGCCGTCGTCGTCGGTGGATGAGTTGGTCGCGGCGGCAGCCGATATGGAGTTCCCGCTGTTCGTCAAGGCGGTCTCCGGGGGTGGTGGGCGTGGGATGCGCCGGGTCACCGATCCTGACGCGTTGGCCGAGGCGGTGGAGGCGGCCAGCCGTGAGGCGGAGTCGGCGTTTGGTGATCCGCAGGTGTATCTGGAGCAGGCGGTGATCAATCCGCGCCATATCGAGGTGCAGATCCTGGCTGATACCGCCGGCAATGTGATGCATTTGTTCGAGCGGGATTGTTCGGTGCAGCGGCGGCATCAGAAGGTGATCGAGCTGGCACCGGCTCCGAATCTGGATCCTGCGTTGCGGGAACGGATTTGCGCCGATGCGGTGGCGTTCGCCCGCCAGATCGGGTACTCCTGCGCGGGCACGATCGAGTTCCTGCTCGACGAGCGTGGCCATCATGTGTTCATCGAGTGCAATCCGCGGATTCAGGTGGAGCACACGGTGACCGAGGAGATCACCGATGTGGATCTGGTGGGTTCGCAGTTACGGATCGCGGCGGGGGAGTCGCTGGCCGATCTGGGGTTGAGTCAGGACACTCTGGTGATTCGGGGCGCTGCGATGCAGTGCCGGATCACCACTGAGGATCCGGCCAACGGGTTCCGGCCGGATACGGGGCGGATCACGGCGTATCGGTCGCCCGGTGGTGCGGGGGTGCGCCTGGATGGTGGCACCAATGTCGGGGCCGAGGTGTTGGCGCATTTCGATTCGATGTTGGTGAAGTTGACGTGTCGGGGGCGCGATTTCTCCACGGCGGTGGCTCGGGCCCGACGGGCGTTGGCGGAGTTCCGGATTCGTGGGGTGTCGACGAATATCCCGTTCTTGCAGGCGGTGATCGAGGATCCCGATTTCCGGGCCGGGCGGGTCACTACCTCGTTCATCGACGACCGTCCGCAGTTGTTGACCGCGCACACCCCGGCCGATCGCGGCACCAAGATCTTGAATTACCTGGCCGATGTCACGGTGAACAAGCCGAACGGGGAGCGTCCGTCGGCGGTGTATCCGCAGGACAAGTTGCCGGAGTTGGACTTGTCGGCGGTGCCGGCGCCGGGTTCCAAGCAGCGGCTGGTGCAGCTGGGCCCGGAGGGTTTCGCGGCGTGGATGCGTGATTCCAAGGCGGTCGGGGTCACTGACACCACGTTCCGTGATGCCCATCAGTCGTTGCTGGCCACCCGCCTGCGTTCGACGGGGTTGTTGAAGGTGGCGCCGTATGTGGCGCGGATGATGCCGCAGTTGCTGTCCATCGAGTGTTGGGGTGGGGCGACTTATGATGTGGCGCTGCGGTTTTTGAAGGAAGATCCGTGGGAGCGGTTGGCCGCTTTGCGTGAGGCGGTTCCCAACATTTGTCTGCAGATGTTGTTGCGGGGCCGCAACACCGTGGGCTACACCCCGTATCCGGAGTTGGTCACCAGCGCTTTCGTGGATGAGGCGACGCGGACCGGGATCGATATTTTCCGGATCTTCGATGCGCTCAACAATATCGAGTCGATGCGTCCGGCCATCGATGCGGTGCGGGAGACGGGGACGGCGATCGCCGAGGTGGCGATGTCGTATACCGGGGATTTGTCTGACCCGGCCGAGAATCTGTACACGCTGGATTACTATCTGCGCCTGGCCGAGCAGATCGTCGATGCGGGTGCGCATGTGTTGGCGATCAAGGACATGGCCGGGTTGTTGCGGCCGGCCTCGGCGCACACGTTGGTCAGTGCGTTGCGTGCCCGGTTTGATCTGCCGGTGCATGTGCATACCCATGACACCCCCGGTGGGCAGTTGGCGACGTATCTGGCGGCTTGGCAGGCCGGCGCGTCGGCGGTGGACGGGGCGGCCGCACCGCTGGCGGGCACGACCAGTCAGCCCGCACTGTCCTCGATCGTGGCTGCGGCGGCGCACACCGAGTATGACACCGGGCTGGATCTGGGTGCGGTGTGTGAGTTGGAGCCGTATTGGGAGGCGTTGCGAAAGGTCTACGCGCCCTTTGAGAGTGGTTTGCCGGCGCCGACGGGGCGGGTGTACACCCACGAGATCCCCGGTGGGCAGCTGTCGAATCTGCGCCAGCAGGCGATTGCGTTGGGCTTCGGAGATCGGTTCGAGGAGATCGAGGCCAATTACGCGGCGGCTGACCGGGTGTTGGGTCGGTTGGTGAAGGTGACCCCTTCCTCGAAGGTGGTCGGGGATCTGGCGTTGGCACTGTTGGGTGCGGGGGTCAGTGCCCAGGATTTCGCTGCCGACCCGGCCCGTTATGACATTCCCGACAGCGTGATCGGTTTCCTGCGCGGCGAGCTGGGCGATCCGCCAGGTGGGTGGCCAGAGCCGTTGCGCACCAAGGCTCTTGACGGCCGCGGCCCGGCCAAACCGATCCAGGACCTCTCGGTCGAGGACGAGGCGTTGTTGGCCGCGCCCGGCCCCAAGCGGCAGGCGGCGCTGAACCGGTTGCTGTTCCCCGGTCCGACCAAGGAGTTCGAGGCCCACCGTGAGGAGTACGGCGATACCTCGGGGCTCAGTGCCAACCAGTTCTTTTACGGGCTGCGCTACGGCGAGGAGCATCGGGTCGAGCTTGAGCGTGGGGTGCAGTTGCTGATCGGGTTGGAGGCCATCTCCGATGCCGACGAGCGGGGCATGCGCACCGTGATGTGCATCCTCAACGGGCAGCTGCGTCCGATCACGGTGCGTGACCGCAGCATCGCCAGTGAGGTCCCGGCCGCCGAGAAGGCCGACCGCAACAATCCCGATCATGTGGCCGCCCCGTTCGCCGGTGTGGTCACCGTCGGAGTCGCCGCCGGCGACACCGTCGAAGCCGGTGCCACGATCGCCACCATCGAGGCGATGAAGATGGAAGCCGCGATCACCGCCCCCAAGGCCGGAACCGTCGAACGTGTCGCGGTCAGTGCCACCGCACAGGTCGAGGGCGGCGACCTGCTGGTCGTGGTGACCGGTTCGGCGGGCAGGAGCGAAGCGCCCGGGGAATCGACCTGACCCGCATCATCGCGGGGGCACACGGTGGGCGCCGCATTGCGGTGCCCCGCAAGGGAACCCGGCCGACGTCCGATCGCGTCCGCGAGGCCGTGTTCAACTCGCTCACCGCGAGGCTGGATTTCGCCGGGTTGTCAGTACTTGATCTGTACGCCGGGTCGGGAGCGCTCGGTCTGGAAGCGCTCTCGCGTGGTGCGGCTTCGGCACTTTTCGTCGAGGCCGATCAACGTGCCGCCACCGTCATCGCCGAAAACATTGCCGCCCTTGGCTTCCGCGCGGCCACGGTGCGCCGGGGCAGTGTCGAGACCGTGCTCGCCGCCGGTGGTGCGCGGCCGATGGATCTGGTGTTCGCCGACCCGCCCTATGACCTCGACGACGCTGCGGTCGACGCGATGCTCACCGCGTTGGCCGACGGCGGCTGGGTGGCTGCCGACAGCTTTGTGCTGGTGGAACGGCGCGCGTCGAGCCGGCCGGTGAACTGGCCGCCGGGCTGGGACGCGCTGAGTAGCCGACGCTACGGTGACACCCGCGTCGAACTCGCGGAGGTGGGCTAGCGCCGGGGAATGTGGCGGCCTGTACCGTCGTGACTCATGAGTGGCGCGGTATGCCCCGGCTCCTTCGATCCGGTGACCCTCGGTCATGTCGATGTTTTCGAGCGCGCGGCGGCGCAGTTCGACGAGGTTGTGGTGGCGGTTCTGGTGAACCCCAACAAGAAGGGCATGTTCGACGTCGACGAGCGGATGGCGATGATCGCCGAATCGACCGCGCATCTGCCGAATCTTCGGGTCGAGTCCGGTCAGGGTCTGGTGGTCGACTTCGTCAAGGCGCGCGGTCTGACCGCGATCGTCAAGGGTCTGCGCACCGGCACCGACTTCGAATACGAGTTGCAGATGGCTCAGATGAACAAGCACGTCGCCGGTGTCGACACCTTCTTCGTGGCCACCACGCCGCAGTATTCCTTCGTGTCGTCGTCGTTGGCCAAGGAGGTCGCCTCGCTCGGCGGTGACGTGTCGGCGTTGTTACCCGAGCCCGTCAATCGCAGGCTCCGGGAAAAGCTCGGCGGTTAGCCTTCCCACCACGGCGGGTATCTGATGTCCGAGGCGCTCAGCCCATGCGCCGTGACATCGAAATCCGATCATCCGGAGGTCCGCCGTGCCGAACACATTCGTTCAATCCACCGATGACGTCGTGAAGTTCCTCAAAGACCAGCACAACCTGATCAAGGACCTGTTCGAGGAAGTCTTTTCCGCCTCCACCACCGAGGCCCGGGAGAAGGCGTTCGTCGAACTACGCCAGTTGCTGGCGGTGCACGAGACAGCCGAGGAGATAGTCGTGCATCCGCGGGTGCGCCGCGAGCTCGCCGCCGGCGACGAGATCGTCGACAGCCTCCTGCAGGAGGAACACACGGCCAAGGAGCAGCTCGCCGCGCTGGAGAGCATGGACATCGGGTCCGACGGATTCCTCACCGAGCTCGCGAACTTCCGGGACGCCGTGATCGACCATGCCGAACACGAGGAGCATGACGAATTCGACAAGCTGCATCGCAAACTCGACGCCGACGATCTCGAACGGATGGTCAAAGCCGTCAAGGCCGCCGAGTCGATCGCGCCCACCCGACCGCATCCAGGCGTCGAATCGGCCGGGCTGAATTTCGCTGTCGGGCCGTTCGCGTCGATGCTCGACCGGGCTCGGGATCTGATCGGTTCGGCCTTGAGATAAGCGGCCGCCGCGCCGTGGTCCGGAGTGATCGCGCTCACGCAGGCCAACCGTCGGGGCGACACACCGATTGTGCTCCCAAGTCACAGGCGTAACACCAGGCACACTGGTCACTAACAACGAGGCCTGGAGGGTTTTGCCGTGTACCGAGTTTTTGAAGCGCTCGACGAGCTCGGCGCGATCGTCGAAGAAGCGCGTGGTGTGCCGATGACCGCCGGTTGCGTGGTGCCGCGTGGTGATGTGCTCGAGCTGATCGATGACATCAAGGACGCGATCCCCGGCGAGCTCGACGATGCCCAGGACGTGCTCGATGCCCGCGATTCGCTGTTGCGGGAAGCCAAGGAGCACTCCGAATCGGTGATGTCCAAGGTCAATGCCGACGCTGACGGCATGATCAACCACGCCCGCAGCGAGGCCGACCGGCTGCTGGCCGATGCCAAGGCGCAGGCCGACCGGATGGTTGCCGAAGCACGTGCGCACAGCGAGCGCATGGTCGGCGAGGCACGTGAAGAGGCCGCGCGTCTCGCCGCCGTGGCGAAGCGCGAGTACGAGGCCAGCACCGGCCGGGCGAAGGCCGAAGCTGACCGGCTGATCGAGAACGGCAACCTGTCCTACGAGAAGGCGGTCCAGGAGGGCATCAAGGAGCAACAGCGTCTGGTGTCGCAGACCGAGATCGTGTCCACCGCGACGGCCGAGGCCACCCGCCTGATCGACTCCGCACACGCCGAGGCCGACCGCCTGCGCGGGGAGTGCGACATCTACGTCGACAGCAAACTGGCCGAGTTCGAGGACTTCCTCAACGGCACGCTGCGCTCGGTCGGTCGTGGCCGTCACCAGCTACGCACCACCGCCGGTACGCACGACTACGCCACCCGCTGACCGTTTTCCCGGTTTGTCGACGCGCACTGCGTCATGGTGCGTACTGACGCCGCCGTAGGATTGATTCATGGCGACGGGTGCGAAATCGGGTGGACAGGGGGCAACTGGACGGCACGGTGATTCCCGATCGCCTTTGGTGATCGACGTCGCGCGACTGGGCCGGCGGCCGGGTTCGTTCCTGACCCACCGCGACACGGTGCCCAGCCCCGTACGGATCGGGGTCGAGCTGGTGGCCATTGCCGAGGGTGCTCCGCTGGAACTGGACCTGCAGTTGCAGTCGGTGTCCGAGGGCGTCCTGGTCACCGGCACGGTGTCGGCGCCCACCGTCGGAGAATGCGCGCGGTGCCTGACCGAACTCACCGGTGACGTCGAAATCGATCTCACCGAGCTGTACGCATACCCGGACAGCGCCACCGACGAGACCACCGAGTCCGACGAGGTGAGCCGGGTCGGGTCGGCCGGTCAGGCCGACACGGTCGACCTGGAGCAACCGATCATCGATGCGGTCGGGCTGGCGTTGCCGTTTTCCCCGCTGTGCCGTGCGGACTGCCCCGGACTGTGCCCGGACTGCGGGGTCGCATTGGCCACCGCCGAGCCGGGTCACCACCACGACAAGATCGACCCCCGCTGGGCGAAGCTGGCCGCGATGCTGCCCGACGACGAGCGCCCCGGGGACCAGAAGTGAGCGATTCGCACGCGGCACTGCTGGAGTCTCTTGGCGTCGAACTTCCCTCCGAACTACTCACCATCGCGCTGACCCACCGCAGCTTTTCGTACGAAAACGGTGGCTTACCGACCAACGAGCGGTTGGAATTCCTCGGCGACGCGGTCTTGGGATTGACGATCACCGAGGAGCTCTACCACCGCCACCCCGAACGTTCCGAAGGCGATCTGGCCAAACTGCGGGCCAGCATCGTCAACACCCAGGCGCTGGCCGATGTCGGCCGTGGTCTGACCGAGAGCGGCCTGGGCAGCCACCTGTTGCTGGGTAAGGGAGAAGAGAACTCCGGGGGCGCCGACAAGTCCAGCATTCTCGCCGACGGCGTCGAATCCCTGCTCGGGGCAATCTATTTGGAGCACGGACTGACCACCGCTCGGGAGGTGATCCTGCGGCTGTTCGGTCAGTTGCTCGACACCGCCCCGACGCTGGGCGCGGGCCTGGACTGGAAGAGCAGCCTGCAGGAGCTGACGGCTTCACGAGGCCTCGGTGCACCCAGCTATGTGGTGACCTCCACCGGACCCGACCACGACAAAGAATTCTCGGCGGTCGTGGTGGTGGCCGACGTCGAATACGGCCGGGGTGTGGGGCGTAACAAGAAAGAGGCCGAACTCAAGGCGGCCGCCGCGGCCTGGAACGCGCTGGACAAAACCCTCGACAATGCGTGACAACCGATGCCAGAACTACCCGAGGTAGAGGTCGTCCGCCGCGGTTTGGCCGAACATGTTGCGGGCAAATCCATTTCGGCGGTACGCGTGCATCATCCCCGCGCCGTGCGCCGTCACGAGGCCGGCCCGGCCGACCTCACCGCCCGGCTGTTGGGGGCGCGCATCACCGGAACCGGGCGCCGCGGCAAGTACCTGTGGTTGAACCTGGCCGAGGAGGACAGCGAGGACGCCACCGAGGCGTTGGTGGTGCACCTGGGGATGAGCGGGCAGATGCTGCTGGGCCCGATCCGTGACGACCGGCATCTGCGGATCGCCGCGCTGCTCGACGACGGCACCGCGCTGAGCTTCGTCGATCAGCGGACGTTCGGCGGTTGGCAGCTGGCCGATCTGGTGACGGTGGACGGCACCACCCTGCCGGAGCCGGTCGCGCATGTGGCACGTGACCCGCTGGACCCACTGTTCGATCGCGACAAAGTGGTAACGGTGTTGCGGCGCAAGCATTCCGAGATCAAGCGTCAGCTGCTCGATCAGACCGTGGTCTCCGGAATCGGGAACATCTACGCCGACGAGGCGCTGTGGCGCACCAAGGTCAACGGTGCCAGAACGGCTGCCTTGCTGCCGCGCCGCAGGCTGGCCGAGATACTCGACGCAGCCGCGGCGGTGATGACCGATGCGCTCAGCCAGGGCGGTACGTCGTTCGACTCTCTGTATGTCAACGTCAACGGCGAATCGGGGTACTTCGAGCGGTCCCTGGACGCCTATGGCCGCGAAGGCGAGCCGTGCCGCCGGTGCGGCGCGGTGATGCGCCGTGACAAGTTCATGAACCGGTCATCGTTCTACTGCCCGAAATGTCAGCCCCGGCCCCGGGGCTGACACCCTCCCGGTCTGATCAGGGCATGCTGGGCATGCCCGGCATGTCGGACATGCAGAGCGTCCAGGAGCCGCCCTCTTTACGCAGGTACAACTTGCCCGGTCCGGCGCTGCTCGAGATGTCGACGACGGCCTTGTTGCCGTTGACCGTGATCTTGGTGATCTCGGCCGACCCGGTGGGATCGGTGCTGTGCGGGATGTCGATCGCGTCCAGCCCACCGAGCTTCTCGAACAGGTCCTGATCAGCCTGGCAGAAATACGGCAGCGCGTCCTTGAGGTCGCTGGTGCTGGTCATCACCTCGTCGAGGAAGTCCCGCACCTCTTTCTCGGCGTCGCTCTCACCCGAACTCGACGAGCCACCGGACTGTGAGGAACCGCCTGCCGTGGTGCGGCTTCCGGTTGAATCCGAATCACCGCTCAGGGCGAAGATGACGATGCCGCCGACGAGGATCAACGCGACCAGCACCGCGCCGCCGATGAGCAGCCATTTGTTGTTGCCACCGCTCGGCGGATGGGGGGTGGGGTAGCCGTACGGCTGCTGCGGCGCACCGTAGGGCTGCTGAGGTGCCCCATAGGGTGAGCCGTAGGGCTGCTGGGGTTGTTGGGGCGCGCCGTACGGGGAGCCGTAGGGCTGCTGGGGCTGTTGCGGTGCGCCGTACGGGGAGCCGTAGGGCTGCTGCGGTTGCTGAGGACCTCCGTAGGAGGCTCCATAGGGTTGCTCGGGACCCCCGGCCGGGTTCGGATAGCCCTGCGGCTGGTACGGCTGCTGCCACGGGCCTGGAGGACCCGACGGCGGGGTGGGCTGATTGCTCGGTGGATAGGTCACGGTGCTCCTCAGCGAAGTCGGTGTGTCGAGTCTATCGTCGCGGCCCGGCTGGGCGGCGGGCCGAACCCGTGGTATGGACCATCGCCGCTGGAATACGCGGGTATCGCGACGTGTAGAAATACTCCGTGACCGAACTTTGGGTTGACCGTACCGGTGTGCGCCGCTATGTCGGGCGCAGCTCCCGCGGCGCAGAGGTACTCGTCGGCAGTGAGGACGTCGAGGGGGTGTTCACCCCGGGCGAGTTGCTGAAGATCGCGCTCGCTGCGTGCAGCGGAATGGCCAGTGATCAGCCGCTGCGCCGCCGCCTCGGTGATGACTACCCGGCCACGATCCGGGTCTCCGGACCGGCCGACCGCGAGCAGGAGCGGTACCCGCTGCTCGAGGAGAAACTCGAGATCGACGTGTCGGATCTGTCCGAGTCCGAGGTGGCCCGGCTGCTGACCGTGGTCGAGCGGGCCGTCGACCAGGTCTGCACGGTCGGCCGCACCCTCAAGTCGGGCACCGAGGTCAGGTTCGAGGTCGAAACGCGATGACCGGGCCGGAACTCCCCGCTGACCGCGAGGCCGAGGTGCGGTTGAGCGCCTGGGTGCACGGTCATGTGCAGGGCGTGGGGTTCCGGTGGTGGACCCGGTCGCGGGCGTTGGAGCTCGGCCTGACCGGGTTTGCCTCGAATCGGCCCGACGGCCGCGTGCATGTCGTGGCCCAGGGGCCTCGGGACAAGTGTCAGCAGTTGCTTGAGCTGCTGGGAAGCGGTCAAACCCCGGGGTCGGTGGACAACGTCGTCGCAGATTGGACGGAAGCCGACGCCCCGATGGCGGGGTTTCGCGAACGGTAGCCGACTCGGCGGTAGGGTAAAACGCCGTGCACCTCAAGAGTCTGACGTTGAAGGGCTTCAAGTCCTTCGCCTCGCCGACGACTCTGCGTTTCGAACCCGGCATCACCTGTGTCGTCGGCCCGAACGGGTCGGGCAAGTCGAACGTGGTCGATGCCCTGACCTGGGTGATGGGCGAGCAGGGCGCCAAGACTTTGCGCGGCGGCAAGATGGAGGACGTCATCTTCGCCGGCACGTCGTCGCGGGCGCCGCTGGGCCGCGCCGAGGTGACGCTCACGATCGACAACTCCGACAACGCGTTGCCGATCGAGTACTCCGAGGTATCGATCACCCGTCGCGTATTCCGGGACGGCGCAGGCGAATACGAGATCAACGGCAGCAGCTGCCGACTGATGGACGTCCAGGAACTGCTCAGTGACTCCGGCATCGGGCGTGAAATGCACGTCATCGTCGGCCAGGGCAAGCTCGCCGAGATCCTGGAGTCGCGTCCCGAGGACCGTCGCGCCTTCATCGAGGAGGCCGCCGGCGTCCTCAAACACCGCAAGCGCAAGGAAAAGGCGGTCCGCAAGCTCGACTCGATGGCGGCGAACCTGGCCCGCCTGACCGACCTGACCACCGAGCTGCGTCGCCAGCTCAAGCCGCTGGGCCGCCAGGCCGAGATGGCGCGACGTGCCGCGACCATCCAGGCCGATCTGCGAGATGCCCGCCTCCGGCTGGCCGCCGACGACCTGGTCAGACGCCAGGTCGAGTTCCACAACACCAACCAGGCCGAGACCACATTGCGCCGCGAGCACGACGAGGCGACGACCAGGCTGGAGACCGCGACTGTCGAATTGCAGGCGCACGAGGCCGCGGTGGCCGAACTGACCCGCCGGGCCGAGGCCGCCCAGCAGACCTGGTTTCGGGCGTCGGCGCTGGCCGAGCGGGTCAGTGCCACCATCCGCATCGCGACCGACCGGGCGCAGCTGTTCGATGCCGAGCCGGAGATCTCCAACGGACGCGATCCCGAGGCCTTGGAAGCCGAGGCCGAGGAAGTCGCCGAACTCGAGATGGAGCTGCTCGGCGAGCTGGAAGAGTCGCGCATCGTTCTGGAGAGCGCGCGCGCCGAACTGGCGGAGCGCGAACAGCTGGCGGCCGAGGCCGAGCGTGCACATTTGGCGGCGGCCCGCGCCGAGGCCGACCGCCGCGAAGGTCTGGCCCGGCTGGCGGGTCAGGTCGACACGATGCGCACTCGGGTGGAGTCGATCGACGAGGGTGTCATGCGGTTGTCGGTCAGCATCGAGGAAGCTGCGGCCAAAGCCCAACAGGCCCAAGCGGAATTCGAGACCGTGCAGAGCCGGGTCGGCGAACTCGATGCCGGTGAAGTCGGTTTGGACGAACAGCATGACCGCTCGGTGGCCGCGTTGAAGCTCGCCGATGAGCGGGTGGCGGAACTGCAGGCGGCCGAGCGCGCCGCGGAACGACAGGTGGCCTCGCTGCACGCCCGTATCGAGGCACTGTCCGTCAGCCTGGATCGGCGCGACGGCGCCGCTTGGCTGCAGAAGAACCACAGTGGCGCAGGCCTTTTCGGCACCATCGGGGACTACCTGAAGGTCCAACCGGGTCACGAGGTGGCGGTGGCAACGGTTCTCGGGGCGGCCGCAGATGCGTTGGCCGCCGAGGACTTCGGGGTGGCTGCCGCCGCGGTGGCCGCGCTGAAGGAATCCGACGGCGGCCGGGCGGCCCTGTTGCTGGGGGACTGGAAGACCAACGGGGCCGCACCGTCAGGTGTGCTTCCCGACGGCGTGCTCTGGGCCAACGACGTGGTCACCGTTCCCGATCGGCTCCGCGGCGCGATCACCGCGATGCTTGCCGGGGTGGCCGTGGTGACAGATCTGCGCGCCGGCGTGCAATTGGTGTCGGAGCGACCCGACCTGCGCGCGGTGACGGCCGATGGCGATCTCATCGGTGCCGGTTGGATCAGCGGTGGCTCCGACCGGAAGCCGTCGACGCTGGAGATCAGCTCGGAGATCGACAAGGCCCGCCGCGAACTGGATACCGCCGAGCGTCAGACCGGCGAGCTGGCCGCCGCGCTGTCGGGCGCGTTGACAGAACAGGCTGCCCGCCAGGAGGCCGCCGAAGAGGCGATGGCCGCGCTCAACGAGTCGGACGCGGCGATCTCAGCGATCTATGAGCAACTGGGGCGGCTGGGGCAGGAATCCCGAGTCGCCGGCGACGAATGGCAGCGGTTGATCCGCCAGCGTGACGAGCTTGAGGCCGGACGCACCAAGACCGTCGAGGAACTCACCGAACTCGAGTCGCGGCTGCACAATGCCGAACAGCTCCCGACGTTCGAAGCCGAGCCGGTGGATCGGCAGGCGTCGATGGCCGCCGCGGAGGCGGCCCGTTCGGTCGAGGTGGAGGCCCGCCTGGCGGTGCGTACCGCCGAGGAGCGGGCCAATGCGGTTCGCGGACGCGCGGATTCGCTCCGCCGCGCGGCCGCGGCCGAGCGTGAGGCCCGGGTACGCGCCCAACGCGCCCGCGAAGCCCGTGAACATGCGGCGCGGGTGGCCGCTGCCGTGTCCGAGTCAGGTCGTGTCGTGGCGCAACGGCTCAGCGCCGTGGTGGCGGTGGCCTCACAGATGCGTGACGAGTTGGCCACCGAGCGCCAATTGCGGGGGACCGCGTTGTCTCAGGCACGCGAGGAAGTCTCCGAGCTGAACGCGCGGATCACCGCACTGACCGATGCGCTGCACCGCGATGAGATGGCCAAAGCGCAAGCGGCGCTTCGGATCGAACAACTCGAAGCGCAGGTGCTGGAGCAGTTCGGCATGCCCGCCGCCGACCTCATCGCCGAGTACGGGCCGCAGGTGGCGCTGCCACCCAGTGAGTTGGAGATGGCCGAATACGAGCAGGCCCGTGAGCGGGGTGAGCAGGTGACCGCGCCGGCACCGATGCCGTTCGACCGGCCGACCCAGGAGCGCCGGGCCAAGAAGGCCGAACGCGAGCTCTCGGAATTGGGCCGGGTGAATCCGCTTGCGCTGGAGGAGTTCGCGGCGCTGGAAGAACGCTACAACTTCCTCTCGACGCAACTGGAGGACGTGAAGGCGGCCCGTAGCGATCTGCTCGACGTCATCGCCGACGTGGACGCCCGCATCCTGCAGGTGTTCACCGAGGCGTACGTCGACGTCGAGCGCGAATTCGAGCAGGTGTTCTCCACGCTGTTCCCGGGTGGGGAGGGCCGGTTGTTGCTCACCAACCCGGCGGACATGCTGACCACCGGCATCGAGGTCGAGGCCCGACCGCCGGGCAAGAAGATCAAGCGCCTGTCGCTGTTGTCCGGCGGCGAGAAGTCGTTGACCGCGGTGGCGATGTTGGTGGCGATCTTCCGGGCCCGGCCGTCCCCGTTCTATGTGATGGATGAGGTGGAGGCCGCACTCGACGACGTCAACCTGCGGCGGCTGATCAGCCTGTTCGAGCAGCTGCGGGAAAAGTCGCAGCTGATTGTGATCACCCATCAGAAGCCGACGATGGAGGTCGCCGACGCGCTTTACGGCGTGACCATGCGCGGTGACGGCATCACCACCGTGATCTCCCAGCGGATGCGCGGACAGGAACTGGCGGTCAACTCGAGCTGACGCCGGCCGATGCCCGGTCACGTGACCCGTCGGACTTCCCGACGCGATGCGGATGACGCGGTTTACTTTGTGGTTCTGGGTCTTTCGTGTCTTCGGCGCTCGTCCCGGCTGCGTCCTTGTCATGGTCGATGCGGTGGACTCGACGCTCGGGACGATCGGGGCGTGCCTGGGGCGAGGGGGCCTCGGCCTCGGCGATATCGGACGTCTTCTTGTGGATGAGGGACTGCCGCAGAGGCTTTCGGGAGCGTTCCGATGTCGCCTTCGTATCCGAGCCGCTCGGCTCAGACTCCTGCTCTTGCACCGGTCCGGTTTGCGGCGCGCCACCGGCGTCGGCACCGGTACCGGCGTCCGTCGCGGCGTCGGTCTCGGTGTCCTCGGGAGCGAAGCGGTGGCCGTCGGTCGTCGACCGAAGCCCTGACAGGTGCGGGCCCGCCCGGCGTGGGAGCGTGTCGGGGTCCGTCACGCCTGCGGTTGCGGTCGTACGGGGAGCTGACTTACCCAGCGGCGCCGGGCTTTCCGGACCGACGCCGTCGCGGTCGACACCGATACCGAGATCGGCCAGCGCGTCGCGGATGCCGTCGTTGGCCGCGGCGGTCAGATCCGCCGCCAGTTTGTCCCAGTCGATGTCGGGGATCAGCCCGGCTCGGGTCGGTACGCCCATGTGCTCGGGTGTGCGGTCATAGGCGAGGTCGATCAGAACGCGCAGGGTCGGCTCGATCAGGTCCAGTGCCGGATCGAGAATCCGGATGTCGCGCAAGGGCTGCAGTAGCGGCAGATGTTCGGTGTGCACCAGGTAGTAGGTGGTGTTGCCGGAGGTGTAGGACTGGTAGGTGCTGGGATCGTCGAGGTGCACTACCGAAGAGCCGTAATTGGGATGCAGGTAGACATACCCCATCAGGGCGTTGAGATCGGCCAGCAGATTGAGCGGGTACTTCGGAAAGTCGGCGATCAGATCGTATTCACGGGCCACGTCGATCGTCGCATACTCGTCATCGGGTGTGGCGCCGTCGAAGCTGATGCCCAGAATCGGGATATAGAGCCCCTCGAAGCGGGCCAGGATTCCGCCGTTGGGCCGGTTGGGATTGGCGATCAACACGAACGACAGTTCGTCGGCGGCCGGGACGGTGGCGCCTTGCGCCCGCAGTTCGGCGAGGTTCCGCTTCTCCCGGGTGGCAATGTTGGCACTCTGCGAGTAGCCGACGACGATCTTCTCGCCCGATGTCGCCAGAACCGCGTTGTTGAGGCTGAGCACGCCGCGCGCGACGGAGGTGTCGAAGGTGGCATCAGTCAGGCCGGTGGCCGGCCAGAACTGCTCAGGTGTGGAAACCCATGCCAAATCGTCCTCATCCAGATGGCGGTCCGACAGATAGGTGTTGTTCACCTGATCCACGTAGCTTCCGGCGCCCCACTGATGTGGAGCACCCAACGCCTTCATCCCGGTTCCACCCATGATGAGCGCGGTGGCGGTCAACTGGACCAGCGTGGTCATGCTCGCGATCACCGCGAGCCCGACCGTGCCGATCAGCGCGACGATCGCCAGCGACACCCCTCGAAGCACACGCGTGGGCATCTTTGTTCTCCCGTTCGCAAATATTCCGAGGGAAAGACCGCGCACCGGCTACGGCTGTGGTCATTCCCGATCCAGGTGCATCGTGAACCACATGGCGCGCGGTTTTCAGCAAATTCGAAAAGAAACTGAAACCGATCTTGAAACCGTAATGAAATGCACTTCTGGTCGGTCATGACGCAAACGCAGCTAAGCGACTGGGCGCGCCGACGGCGGGCGTGAACGTGTGAGTGCAAAACGGATACTGACCGAAACGTACTCTCTGGTACGTATACGTACCGGCATTTTCGGCAAATTGGGCGTGACGATCTGGCCGCGGTGCGCGGAGCGCAGGAGGTTCTGTTCGCCCACGGCCGCCAAACGGGGCCGGTCGGCGCCGGTCATTCGCCCTGAGACAATGGCGAGGTGACAGATGGTGCGTTGTTGGGTCTCTGGATCGCCATTGCGGTCGTCGCTGTTCTCGTCGTCATCGCGCTGACCGTCGGATTGGTGCGGTACCGCCGGCGACGGATCAGCCTGTCGAAAGAGGACGCGGCGAAACCGATCGACCGCTCCGGGGGATACACGGCCTCGTCCGGGATCACTTTCAGCCAATCGGCCGCGCCGACCGCTGAACGGATCGATACCAGCGGGTTGCCGGCCGTCGGTGACGACGCCACGATTCCGCGGGACGCGCCCCGGCGCACGATCTCCGACGTACAACTGCCCGAGCCGCCGGTCGAGACCGCTCTGCCCCAGGCGCCTGCTGCTCCCCAGGAGCCCGCAGCGCCGGAAGCGCCGGAAGCGCCCGCCGTACCGCAAGCACCCGAAAAGCCCGAAGCGGAAGCGGAGGCACCGGAAGAACCCGCCGCACCCTCGACCGAGGTGACCGATGCCGTCGCCGCCGAGGTCGAGGCCATCGCCCCGGCCGAAGGCCGAATGGACCGGCTGCGTGGGCGCCTCGCCAAGTCCCAGAATGCCTTGGGCCGCAGCATGCTCGGGCTGCTCGGTGGCGGTGACCTCGATGAGGATTCATGGGAAGAGGTCGAGGACACCCTGTTGATCGCCGACCTGGGGCCTGTGGTCACCGAATCCGTGGTGGCGGCATTGCGCGAGCGGATGGCCAGCAAGGGTGTCCGCAGTGAGGCCGAAGCCCGTGCAGTGTTGCGCGAAGTGCTGATGTCGGAGTTGCGCCCCGAGCTCGACCGCTCGATCAAGGCGCTTCCGCATGCCGACAAGCCGTCGGTGCTGCTGGTCGTGGGTGTCAACGGCACCGGCAAGACCACCACCGTCGGCAAACTGGCCCGAGTGCTGGTTGCCGACGGCAGACGTGTCGTGCTGGGCGCGGCGGACACCTTCCGCGCTGCGGCTGCCGACCAGTTGCAGACGTGGGCTGCGCGCGTCGGCGCCGAGGTGGTACGAGGCGCCGAAGGTGCGGATCCGGCCTCGGTGGCGTTCGACGCCGTCGACGAGGGCATCAAGGCCGGCGCCGACGTGGTCGTCGTCGACACTGCGGGACGCCTGCACACGAAGACCGGCCTGATGGATGAGCTGGGCAAGGTCAAGCGGGTGGTGGAGAAGCGTGCCGCCGTCGATGAGGTGCTGCTGGTGCTGGATGCCACGATCGGCCAGAACAGCCTGCCCCAGGCCAAGGTGTTCGCCGAAGTCGTCGACATCACCGGGGTGGTGTTGACCAAGCTCGACGGCACTGCCAAAGGCGGCATCGTGTTCCGGGTTCAGCAGGAACTCGGGGTGCCGGTCAAGCTCGTGGGGCTCGGAGAAGGCCAGGACGATCTGGCGCCGTTCGAGCCGGCGGCCTTCGTCGACGCCCTGCTGGGCTGAGCGGGTCTCTGAGTTCCCGGCGCGCCGGTACGCGGCGTGAGTTTCGGGAAACATGAAGGTAACGGGGATCCGGATTGCGTTCACTTCGACGAAACGCATCCGCATCACCGATGAAACGGCACACAACGAATCTCATCGGGAGCCGATCTTTCGGCGCACTTCCCAAGGAGGTTCACACAAAGTGGTCTTAGCCCTACCTGACGAATCGTTCGCCGCATTCGACAGCGGCGATACGGCCTGGGTGCTCGCAAGTGCCGCGCTGGTGTTGCTGATGACGCCGGCCCTGGCGTTCTTCTACGGCGGCCTCTCCCGGCAGAAGTCCGTGCTCAACATGATGATGATGTCCTTCGGGGCCCTGGGCGTCGTCAGCGTCATCTATGTCCTGTGGGGCTACTCGATGTCGTTCGCGTCCGCGCACACCGGTGGATCGGACGTCGGCGGAGTCTTCGACAACCCGTTCTCGCTGTTCGGTCTGACCCAGCTGCTTGAGACGCGTGAGATCGGTGGCCAGGAACTCCACGTCATCGGCGGGTTCGGCTCCGTCCCGGCGATCGTGTGGGTGGCGTTCCAGCTCACCTTCGCGGTGATCACGGTCGCACTGATCAGCGGTGCACTGGCCGAGCGGGTCAAGTTCGGCACCTGGCTGGCGTTCGCGGGTATCTGGGTCACCCTGGTGTACTTCCCTCTCGCGCATATGGTTTGGGGCGGCGGTCTGCTGTCGAACAACGAGCGCGGCTTTGCCTCCTGGCTGTTCGGGACCACCGTGGGTGATGACGGCACGGCCACCGCAACGGTGGCGCCCATCGATTTCGCCGGCGGCACCGTGGTGCACATCAACGCGGGTATGGCCGCGTTGGTGCTGGCGATCCTGGTGGGCCGGCGCCGCGGCTTCGGCAAGATGGCCTTCCGGCCGCACAACATCCCGTGGGTGATGCTGGGCGCCGCGCTGCTGTGGTTCGGCTGGTTCGGGTTCAACGTCGGTTCCGAGGGCGCCGCCGATGCCACCGCCGGCCTGGTCTGGATCAACACCACGGCGGCCACCGCCGCGGCGATGCTGGGCTGGCTGGTGGTCGAACGCATCCGCGACGGACATCCGACCAGCGTCGGTGCGGCCTCGGGCATCGTCGCCGGTCTGGTTGCCATCACGCCGGCCTGCGGTGCGCTCAGCCCGATCGGATCACTGATCCTCGGCGCCATCGCCGGTGCTTTGTCCGCCCTGGCCATCGGCCTGAAATACAAGCTCGGCTACGACGATTCACTCGACGTCGTCGGCGTCCACCTCGTCGCCGGTCTGTGGGGCACCATCGGAATCGGCTTCTTCGCCACCGAAACCGGCCTGTTCTACGGCGGCGGGGTCAGGCAATTGGTGGTCCAGATCGTGATTGCCGTCGTGGCAACCGTATTCACCGCGGTCATGACTGCCATCATTGCGTTGGCCCTCAAACCGCTGGGCTGGCGTGTCACGGAAGAAGATGAGGCCACCGGTATCGATGAGACCGAGCATGCAGAAACGGCTTACGAGCTCGCCTGATCGGGAACAATTGGCCACCGAAGGGATGGAATTTATGAAGCTGATCACTGCGATCGTCAAGCCGTTCACGCTGGAAGATGTCAAGACCGGCCTGGAGCAGACGGGCATTCTCGGAATGACCGTCAGCGAGGTACAGGGTTACGGCCGGCAGAAGGGGCACACCGAGGTCTACCGGGGCGCCGAATACTCGGTCGATTTCGTACCGAAGGTCCGGGTGGAGGTCGTCGTCGAAGACTCCGCGGTCGACAAGGTGGTCGACGTCATCGTGCAAGCCGCCCGTACCGGCAAGATCGGCGACGGGAAAGTCTGGGTCAGCCCGGTTGACACCGTGGTCCGGGTCCGGACCGGGGAACGCGGCGCCGACGCACTGTAGCCGCAGTCGGTCGAACAGCTGGTCGACCGAGTCTCCCGGCCGAACCGTGTGAGCGTTGGTGGGTCGTCGGCCGGGGGAGGAGTCCAAATGACAGAGCAGCAACCAGAATCCACCCGCGAGTGGTTGCGTGAGGAGCCGGCCGGTACCGGAGCCCCCCTCGGGGAGGCTCCGACCGGCTCGCCACGCCCCGCCAACGACTTGGCGGCGGCCACCCAACAGTTGCTCAACGGAGGATCGCGTCAGCTGGATGCGGCTGAATTGCGCGACGCATTGCTCGATCTACACGAATTCTGGCTCACCACAAAGGCCGCCGAGATCGGTATTACCGCCTCCAGTGGATTTGCCATCGTGGCCACCGGTGGTCTGGGTCGCGGTGAGATGCTGCCGTACTCGGATCTGGATCTGATGCTGTTGCACGACAACATGCCACTGGCCGTGGTCTCGGAAGTGGCCGAGCAGCTCTGGTATCCGTTGTGGGACGCCAATATTCGCATCGACCACAGTGTCCGTACTGTGCCCGAGGCACTGAAAGTGGCCGGTGAGGACATCGCGGTGGGCCTGGCCATGCTCGACGCGCGGCATATCGCCGGTGATGCCGATCTGTCCATGCTGCTGGTGGGCGGCGCGCGCCGGCAGTGGCGGATCGGAATCGCGTCGCGGTTCGACGAACTCATCGACCATGCGCAGTCGCGGTGGCAGCGCAGCGGTCAGATCGCCCACCGCGCCGAACCCGATCTGAAGTCGGGCCGGGGCGGGCTGCGTGACGTCCAACTGCTCAACGCACTGGCGATAGCCCAATTGGCCGATGTGTATCCGAGCCGTGCCCTGGCCTCGCCGACCGGGACGCTGGGCGGTGCGCACCTGGCACTGCTGAATGTTCGGACCGAATTGCACCGCGCCTCCGGCCGTGGTCGAGAAACCCTGCTGGCCCAGCATGCCGACGAGATCGGGGCGGCGCTGCGGATCGGAGACCGCTTCGACCTGGCCCGGATGCTCTCGGACGCCGCGCGCACCGTGAGCTATTACGTCGACTCCGGTATTCGCACCGCCGCCAACGCCTTGCCCCGCCGTGGCTTTGCGGCCCTGCGCCGCCCGGTGCGACGCCCGCTGGACGAAGGGGTCATCGAGTACGCCGGTGAGGTGATCCTGGCCCGTGATGCCCGCCCGGAACGTGACCCGGGCCTGATCCTGCGGGTCGCCGCGGCGTCGGCCAGTACCGGCCTGCCGATGGCCGTCTCCACGTTGAGCCGGCTGGCTGAAACCGCGCCGGAGCTGCGCACACCCTGGCCGCGTCAGGCGCTCAAGGACCTCCTGGTGCTGTTGGCGTCCGGGCCGGCCGCGGTTGCCACGATCGAGGCCCTGGACCGCACCGGCCTGTGGGGACGGCTGTTCCCGGAATGGGGTGCGGTGCGCGACCTGCCACCCCGCGATGTCGTCCACATCTGGACCGTAGACCGCCACCTGGCCGAAACGGTCTCGCGTGCAAGTGCTTTCACCACACGGGTGTCGCGCCCGGATCTGTTGCTGCTGGGTGCGCTGTGCCATGACATCGGCAAGGGTCGTGGTGGCGACCACAGTGTCATCGGCGCCGAGCTGGCCACCCAGATCGGCACCCGGCTGGGGTTGTGGCCCTCCGACATCGAGGTGCTGTCCAAGATGGTCCGCCACCATCTGCTGCTGCCGAACACCGCGACCCGACGAGACCTGCAGGATCCCAAGACGATTGACGCAGTCGCGGATGCGCTCGGCGGTGACATGGTGCTGCTGGAGCTGCTGAACGTCCTGGCCGAGGCCGATTCGCTGGCCACCGGCCCCGGAGTGTGGGGCGACTGGAAGGCATCGCTGATCGGCGACCTGGTGCGGCGGTGCCGGTTGGTGATGGCCGGCGAGCCATTGCCCAAGCCCGACCCCATCGAGCCGCGATTCCTCGCGCTGGCCGCCGACGTCGGTGTCCATGTGGAGCTCATCCCGGCGGACTCGCCACACATTTACAACGTGACGATGATTGCCCCGGACCGGCGAGGTCTGCTGTCGAAGGCGGCGGGTGTGTTGGCGTTGCACTCACTGCGGGTCCACTCCGCGTCGGTCAACAGCCACGAGGGTTCGGCCATCAACACGTTCGTGGTGTCCCCACACTTCGGTGCGCCACCGGCGGCGGAGCTGCTCCGTCAGCAGTTGATCCTGGCGCTCAACGGTGATCTGGAGGTGATGGACGCACTGGACCGACGCGATCGCGAGGCGGCCCGGTATCCGACCACCCGCGCCGGGGAGATCCTGGCCGCAGTTCCGGCCAACCACGTGCCCGCCCAGCCGCGCATTCTGTGGTCGCCCGGTGGCGGGCCCGGTGAGCTCATCGTGCAGATCCGCACCATCGACCGGTCCGGCTTGCTGGCCCGGCTGACCGCGGTGTTCGAAACCGACGGCGTGGATGTGGCGTGGGCCAAGGTGACCACACTGGGATCCTCGGTGATCGACGTATTCGGCATCACCGCACCGACACTGGCGGCCGGCGATGGCGGTCCCGATGCCGTGCGCGAGAAGTTGGAGCGCGACATGCTCGCGGTCCTGCCCGCGCCCCCACCCAAACCGGCCACACCCGCCGAACAGGCCGGTTGAGGGCGGGTCGACGTCCGCCCAACCCCCCGACCGCTAGGCTTACCACGTGTTTGAAAGCCTGTCTGACCGGTTGACCGGAGCCCTGCAGGGCCTACGCGGCAAGGGGCGGTTGACCGACGCCGATATCGACGCCACGGCGCGCGAGATCCGGTTGGCCCTGCTGGAGGCGGACGTATCACTGCCGGTGGTGCGTGCGTTCGTCGCGCGGATCAAGGACCGGGCCAAGGGCGCCGAGGTCTCCGCTGCGCTGAATCCCGCGCAACAGGTGGTCAAGATCGTCAACGAGGAGCTGATCGGCATCCTCGGCGGCCAGACCCGTCAATTGGCCTTCGCGAAGAACCCGCCGACGGTCATCATGCTCGCCGGCCTGCAGGGTGCGGGTAAGACGACGCTGGCGGGCAAGCTGGCGAAGTGGCTCAAGGGCCTGGGGCACAGTCCGCTTCTGGTGGCATGTGACCTGCAGCGGCCCGGCGCGGTCCACCAGCTGCAGATCGTCGGTGAGCGCGCCGGGGTGTCGGTGTTCGCCCCGCATCCGGGCACCTCCGTCGAGGGTCTGGAGCAGGCCGGTCACGGGGACCCGGTGGCGGTCGCCTCGGCCGGTCTGGCCGAGGCGAAGGCCAAACACTTCGACGTGGTCGTGGTCGATACGGCGGGCCGGCTCGGTATCGACGAGGAATTGATGGGCCAGGCCGCGGCCATCCGCGCCGCCGTCAACCCCGACGAAGTGCTGTTCGTGCTCGACGCGATGATCGGCCAGGACGCCGTCGCCACCGCCGAGGCATTCCGCGAGGGCGTCGGGTTCACCGGCGTCGTGTTGACCAAGCTCGACGGCGACGCCCGCGGTGGTGCGGCGCTGTCGGTCCGCGAGATCACCGGTGTGCCGATTCTTTTCGCGTCGGCGGGGGAGAAGCTGGAGGACTTCGACGTCTTCCACCCCGACCGGATGGCCAGCCGCATCCTGGGGATGGGCGACGTGCTCACCCTCATCGAGCAGGCCGAGCAGGTCTTCGATCAGCAGAAGGCCGAGGAGGCCGCCGCCAAGATCGGTTCGGGCGAGCTGACTCTGGAGGACTTCCTCGAGCAGATGCTGGCGATCCGCAAGATGGGGCCGATCGGCAACCTGCTGGGCATGCTGCCCGGCGCCGGGCAGATGAAGGATGCGTTGGCCGCGGTCGACGACAGCCAACTCGACCGGGTGCAGGCCATCATCCGCGGCATGACCCCGGCCGAACGGGCCGATCCCAAGATCATCAACGCCTCGCGGCGGCTGCGCATCGCCAACGGCTCGGGTGTCAGCGTCTCCGAGGTGAACCAACTCGTCGACCGGTTCTTCGACGCCCGCAAGATGATGTCGCAGATGGCCGGCCAGATGGGTATGCCGTTCGGCCGCAAGGGTTCGACCCGCAAGGCGGCCAAGGGTAAGAACAAGCAGGCCGGCAAGAAGAAGGGTCGTCAGTCCGGGAAAGGCCCGACTCCGCCGCGCAACCCATTGGGCGCCGGGATGCCCGCCGGCTTCCCCGACTTGTCCAAGATGCCGAAGGGGCTGGACGAGTTGCCGCCCGGTCTGGCCGATTTCGACCTGTCGAAGTTGAAGTTCCCCGGCCAGAAGTAGCCCGATGAGCGCGCTGCACATTCGTGGCCGGGGGCTCCCGGACGGCGAAGAAGTGCAATGGTGGATCCATCAGGGCGTGTTGTCGGCCGAACCGATTGCCAACGCCGACACCGTGTTTGACGGTGGCTGGATCATCCCCGGCCTGGTCGACGCGCACTGCCACGTCGGCCTCGGGCCTGGTGGTGCGGTGTCGCTGGACGAATCGGTGGTGCAGGCGCAGACCGAACGCGACGCCGGTGCGCTGTTGCTGCGGGACGCCGGTTCACCGGTGGACACCCGCAGCTTCGACGACCGCGAGGACCTGCCACGCATCATCCGGGCCGGTCGTCACCTGGCTCGCCCGAAGCGATATTCCCCCGGGCTGCCGATCGACATCGAGGACGAGTCACAGCTACCTGCGGCGGTGGCCGAGCAGGCCCGGTGGGGTGACGGGTGGGTGAAGCTGGTCGGCGACTGGATCGACCGCAGCATCGGCGACCTCGCACCGCTGTGGTCTGACGAGATCCTCAAGGCCGCGATCGACGCGGCGCATGCCGAAGGTGCGCGGGTCACCGCGCACGTGTTCGGCGAGGACGCCCTGCCCGGGCTGATCAACGCCGGGATCGACTGCATCGAGCACGGCACCGGGATCACCGACGACACCATCGAGTTGATGCTCGAGCACGGCACAGCCCTGGTGCCCACCTTGATCAACATCGACAACTTTCCCGGCATCGCCGATGCGGCCGGGAAATACCCGACGTACGCCAAGCACATGCGCGATCTCTACGCGTCCTGCCGGGACCGCGTCGGCGCCGCCTATGCGGCCGGGGTGCCGGTCTTCGCCGGCACCGATGCCGGCGGCATGGTCGCGCACGGTCGTATCGCCGACGAGATCGAGGCGCTCAAGGGCGTCGGGATGAGCCCGACGGCGGCGCTGGGCGCGGCCAGCTGGGACGCCCGGGCATGGTTGGGCCGGCCCGCGCTGGAACATGGCGCGTCGGCGGATCTGGTGTGCTACCGCGAGGATCCGCGGCACGGCGGCGTCAACCATCCGGATCTGGTGATCCTGCGCGGTCGCGTCTACTGACCGGCGATTTGTGCACCTGCGGTAACGCCCACCGTTACCGCAGGTGCACAAATCACTCGTCTCAGTACACGTCGCGCAGGTAGCGGTGGCTCCTGATCAGGTCGTTGACATAGGCGTGCGCGGCCTCGGCATCCATCCGGCCGTTTTCGGCAATGATCTCGTGCAGCGCGGTGTCGACGTCCTTGGCCATGTGGTCGGCATCACCGCAGACATACAGGTACGCGCCGTCCTGCAGCCAGGCGAACAGCTCTGCTGTGTTCTCTCGCATACGGTGCTGCACATAGACTTTCGTGTCCTGATCGCGGGAGAACGCGACATCGAGCCGGGTCAACGTGCCCGCGTCCCGGAAACCTTCCAGTTCCGACCCGTAGAGAAAGTCGGTGGCGCGGCGGCGGTCCCCGAAGAACAACCAGGACCGGCCGGGCGCGGCGGCGGCCTGCCGCTCCTGCAGGAACGCCCGGAACGGCGCGATGCCGGTGCCGGGCCCGATCATGATGATCGGCGCATCGGCTGCCGGCAGCCGGAAATGATGGTTGGGACGCAGATGGACTCGAACCGTCTGCGTGCGCTCGGCCAGGTATGTCGAGGCCACGCCCCCGTGTCGGCGGGCAGTGCCGGCATAGCGCACGGTGGCCACCGTCAGGTGGATGTGATCCGGGTGGAGCAGCGGACTCGAGGCGATCGAGTAGTCGCGAAACTGCAACGGACGCAACGTATCCACGACCTCGTCTACGGTCAAATCGGCTCGTCTGATCAGATCGAGGACATCCTCACCGTAGGCAGCGGCGCCGGCCAGTTCTTGCAGCGCCCGTGACGGTGTCCGGATCTCGAGCCGTTCGGTGAGCAGCACGCCCAGGGGCTCGTCGGCCTCGGCGAGCCGGTGCTCCGATCCCACGTGCAGTGCGTCGAGAATGGCTGCCACCAGGTCCGGATCGTTGGTGGCATGGACGGCCAGGGAATCGCCGGCCTGATAGGTGACGCCGGACCCGGTCAGGTCGAGTTCGTAGTGGCGTACTTCCTTGTCGGATTCCGGCGAGGTGAGCAGCCGATTGACGATCAGGGGAGCGGCGACGACCCGGTTGCGTTCCTGGCTACGGGGTGGGGGATCGGCCGGGGCGGTTTCGACGACGGTCACGGGCGCAGTGGGGCCGGACTGGGCGGCGGTCAACTGCTTGACCAGATCGGTGGTCCAGGCTGCGGCCGGCTCTTCGTAGTACCCGTCGACGTCGACCCGGTCGGCCAGTCGGGTGGCACCCAGCTCTTCGAGGCGCGCGTCGAGCAGTTTGCCTGCCTGGCAGAACAATTCATAGGACGTGTCCCCGAGTGCCAGCACCGCGAAGCTCAGGTGCTCCAGCCGCGCGGTCGAGGCGCTGAGCGCCTCCCAGAACAATGCGGCAGTGTCGGGAAACTCGCCATCGCCGAAGGTCGACGTGACGACGATGAAATGCGTTGTGGTGTCCAGTTGGTCGAGTTCCACCTGGTTGAGTTCGACGGCCTCGGCCGGAATTCCGGCCGCGGTCGCCGCCTCGGCGAACGTCATCGCGGCGTCTTCGGCGTTGCCCATGTCGGTGCCGTAGGCGACCACCAATGAGAACTCAAGGTCGGACACGTCGGCTCCCCTCGGTCGCGCGCGGACCTGCCACGCGAATTTAGGGTGACCTTAGTTTCTCGTGAGTCCCGGTGGGGCCCTACCTTTTCTGGCTCAGTGGGAGAAGCCGTAATCGAACAAGTCGGTCGCCTGTGGGTAGAGATCGCCGGTGCCATACATCTGGACCACCACCAGCCGCCGGTTACCCCGTTGTGCCGCACCCACATACGTCTTCCGGGCCAGGTCCGTGTAACCGGTCTTGCCGGCGATGTCGCCGGGGTAGCGGGCCAGCAATTCGTTCTGGTTGGTCAGGGTTTTGCCCGGGAACTGGGCCGACGGCTGACGCATGATCTGTGCGATCAACGGATAGGTCAGCGCGGCGCGCAAGATCACCGCCAGATCGTGCGGGGTGGTGACGCTTTCCCAACCGGGCCCGTCGAGCCCCGACGGCGAGGAAGCCCGGGTGTTGCGTGCCCCGACACTGGCTGCCTTGCGGTTCATCGCCGCCACCGTGGCGCGTTGGCCACCGAGCATGTCGGCGAGCATGTTCGCCGCATCGTTACCCGACACCATGAGCAGTGCTTCGAGCAGTTGGCGGGTCGTATAGGGCTGCCCCGGGGTGAGGCCCACACACGAGCATTCGACCTTCGTGTGTGACTGGTTGGCCCGGGCGAAATTATCGGGCCGCAGGTGGTCGAGCACCACCATCGCCAACAGCGGTTTGATGGTGCTGGCCGGGGCATAGGAGCCGTAGGCATCTTTGGATGCCAGAACCTGGCCGGTATCCAGGTCGGCCACCAGCCAGGCCTTGGCCGGACCGTCGGGAATCTGGGCGCCTGCCGGCGCAACGCCCGGTTGCGCGGCGACCGGAGCGGCCGAGACGCTCGCGGCGGCCATCGACGTACCGAGCGCGAGCGCCACCGCCGCGAACAGTTTTCGCACGGGCGCCGACGCTACCCAGCGTTGGACTCTTTCAGCGCGCGGACAGGTTTCCTTCAGGTATCGACTGAGACGTACGGGCTACAACAACCCGATGCTCGCCGAACGGTCTTGGGCAAAGCCCCAATCCAGAAGGGCGGCAGCCTGATCCCAGTACGTCGGACCGCCCTCCTTGACCAGCCCGTACATCATCACGACCTCGAGGCGGCGGCCGTCGCGCGCCGCGGCCCCGACGAAGGTCTTGCGGGCAATGTCGGTGAAGCCGGTTTTGCCGCCGATGGCACCCGGATAACGGTGCAGCAGCTCATCCTGGTTGACCAGCACGCGCTCGCCGCTCTTGCTCGGGAATGTGGTCGACGGCAACGCGGTGATCTCGGCGAACACCGGATTGGCCATCGCCCCGCGGAAGATCAAGGCCATGTCGTGCGGTGTGGACCAGAACGGCATCCCGGGCCCGTCCAGCCCAGACGGCGTGGCCACGTTGGTGTTGTGCGCGCCGAGTGCCGCGGCCTTGGCGTTCATCTTGGCAACGGCCGCCTCGGGACCGCCGAGCATCCGGGCCAGGGTGTTGGCGGCGTCGTTGCCCGAGGCCAGCAGTGCGGCCTCCAGCAGTTGACGTGCGGTATACGTCTTCCCGGGCGCGACGCCGGCGCAGTTGCACTCGACCTTGGTGTCGGCTTCCTCGGCCACGATCGTGGCGTCGAGCGGCACTTCGTCGAGGATCACCTGGGCCAGCAGGGTCTTTATCGTGCTGGCCGGCGCGTAGCGGGTGTGCTCGTTGCGGGCGGCCAACACCTGGCCGGTGTCCAGGTCGGCGACCACCCAACCCTGCGCGGGACCGTCGGGAATGGGCGCGGAGCCGACCTGCTGCACCTCGAGGTCGGCTCTGGCCGCGGGCACGGTGGCAGGCACCGATGAGAGCGGGATCAAAGCGACGGCGGCCGCGATCCCGATGACAGACAACCTGACGAACCTCCCCATGGCGGGCCAGCGTAATCGTGTTGAATCGAGACATGTTGAGCCTGGCCGAAATTTCGGACCGCCTGGAGATCCAGCAGCTGCTGATCGACTACTCCACGGCGATCGACCGTCGACTGTTCGATGACCTGGATGTGGTGTTCACTCCCGACGCCTACATCGACTACCGGGCTATGGGCGGCATCGACGGTCACTACCCGGAGGTCAAGGCCTGGCTGACCGAGGTGTTGCCGAATTTTCCGGCGTACGCCCACATGCTCGGAAACTGCGATGTGAAACTCGACGGAGACAAGGCCTCGTCGCGGACCATCTGCTTCAACCCAATGGTGCTGCCGGGGCTGGAGCAACAGGTGTTGTTCTGCGGCCTGTGGTACGAAGACGAGTTCGTCCGGACCGCCGACGGTTGGCGGATGAGCCGTCGCGTCGAGACCAAGTGTTTCGACAAGGTCGTGTGACGCTGTTGGTGGGCGCCGTGAGTGGCCAGTTGTGACACGCAACCGGCCGGAAGTTGTGCGATAACTGGCCATTGGGACCGGATTTGGGCTGGTCGGCATCGTTCTGGCACAATTGTCGGCTGTCTGCCGCGCGACTCGTTCAATGCGCTGCGCGGTGGTCACACACGTAAGGCAAAACCGGATCGGGCAATTCCGCCCGCATCGCCGAATTGCAGCGTGACACTCAAGGAGAAGTGCTTAACCATGGCTGTCAAGATCAAGCTCACCCGGCTTGGCAAGATCCGCAACCCCCAGTACCGCATCGCTGTCGCCGACGCGCGCACCCGCCGCGAAGGCCGCGCCATCGAGGTCATCGGCCGCTACCACCCCAAGGAAGAGCCGAGCCTGATCGAGATCGATTCGGAGCGCGCGCAGTACTGGCTGGGCGTCGGTGCGCAGCCCACCGAGCCGGTGCTGGCCCTGCTGAAGATCACCGGTGACTGGCAGAAGTTCAAGGGCCTGCCGGGCGCCGAGGGCACGCTGAAGGTCAAGGAGCCCAAGCCGTCCAAGCTGGACCTGTTCAACGCGGCACTGGCAGAGGCCGAGAGCGGCACCGGTGCCGCGGCCGTCACGCCGAAGAAGAAGAAGGCCCCGAAGAAGGATCAGCAGGACGAGGCCGCCGAGGCACCTGCCGCCGAGGCCGCCGCTGACGAAGCCGCAAGCGAGAGCTGAGCATCGCAGTGAGTTCTGTCGTGGTCGACGCCGTCGAGCACCTGGTCCGCGGCATCGTGGACAATCCCGACGACGTACGCGTCGACATGGTCACCAGCCGCCGTGGGCGGACCGTCGAGGTGCACGTGCACCCCGATGACCTGGGCAAGGTCATCGGCCGCGGCGGCCGCACCGCTACCGCGCTGCGCACCCTGGTCGCAGGCATCGGTGGACGCGGAATCCGCGTCGACGTGGTGGACACCGACCAGTAGCGTCGGATCCATGGACCTGGTTGTCGGGCGGGTTGTCAAAGCTCACGGCATTACCGGTGAGGTCGTCGTCGAGGTCCGTACCGACGACCCCGACGCCCGGTTCGCCCCCGGCGTGGCCCTTCGGGGCCGCGCCAAGGGGGGTGCCGAGCGCAATTTCTCCGTCGAGTCCGTACGCGATCACGCCGGCCGGCTGCTGATCCGGCTGGCCGGTGTCTCCGACCGCAACGCGGCCGATGAGTTGCGTGGCACGGTGTTCATCGTCGACACCGCCGACTTGCCCACCATCGATGATCCCGACGAGTTCTACGACCACGAGCTCGAAGGGATGCGGGTCGTCACGGTCGACGGCGCCGCGGTCGGAGTGGTTCGTGAGGTGCTGCACACCGCGGCCGGCGAGCTGCTGTCGGTCAAGGCCGACCCGGATGGCCGCGAAGTGCTGGTGCCCTTCGTCGGCGCCATCGTCACCTCGGTGTCCCGGGAAACCGGCACCGTCGTCATCGATCCCCCCGATGGTCTGCTGAACCTGGACCAGGTCTGACGGGCCACGTAGTGCGTATTGACGTCGTCACGATATTCCCGGCCTACCTCGATCCGATCCGGCAGTCGTTGCCGGGCAAGGCGATCGACGCCGGAATCCTCTCCGTGGCCGTGCACGACCTGCGGAACTGGACGCATGACGTGCACCGCTCGGTGGACGACTCGCCGTACGGCGGGGGCCCCGGCATGGTCATGAAGGCTCCGGTGTGGGGCGAGGCGCTCGACGAAATCTGTTCTGAGGACACGATTTTGGTGGTTCCGACGCCGGCGGGCCGGTTGTTCACCCAGGCGACCGCCGAGCGGTGGAGTGCTGAGTCGCACCTGGTGTTCGCCTGTGGCCGGTACGAGGGGATCGACCAGCGGGTGGCCGACGACGCGGCGCGGCGGATGCGGGTCGAAGAGGTCTCGATCGGCGACTACGTGCTCAACGGCGGAGAGTCGGCCGCCTTGGTCATGATCGAGGCGGTGGTCCGGCTGATGCCCGACGTGTTGGGCAATCCTGCGTCGCACCAACAGGATTCCCACTCCGATGGCCTGCTCGAAGGGCCGAGTTACACCCGTCCGCAGAGCTGGCGTGGGCTCGACGTGCCCGATGTGCTGCTTTCCGGTGATCACGCCAAGGTCGCGGCCTGGCGTCATGAACAATCGCTGCACCGGACGCGCGAACGTCGCCCGGATCTGCTCGACTGATCTGGTCGCGAGCCTAGATCCGGCCGCCGGGGAACATCGTCTTGACGGCGTCGGTGATGGTGGTGCGCGCGGTGGCGGCATTTGTCGGTTGCAGTGAACCGATCACCATGATGAAGCGACGATCGGGCCCGACCACACCGGTCGACAGGTGCATCCAGTCCGAACCGATACAGCACATCCAACCCTGCTTGACCGCCACCGGTTCGGCGTAAAGGCCCTCAGGAATACCGAATCGCTGCGGGTATGTGCCGTCCGGTTGCGTGCCGTCGATGGCGTCCGGGGTCGACTGGGCCAGGTTGGACAGGATGACGTTGGCCTGTTCCGCGGGCAGGCCACCGCTGCCGTTCATCAACATGTCGTAGTAGCGCACCAGATCGGCCGCGGTGCTGATGGTGTTCCACCACCGACCGTCGTTGGGTCGACGCGTCGAAGCCAGGCCGTACCGAGCGGCCACCCGCTCGACGATCGCGCTGCCGCCACTGCGGTACCAGAACACCTCGGCGGCACTGTCGTCCGATGATCGCAGCATCACGTCGAGGTTCTCGCGATCCTCGGGGCTCAGGACCGTCTCGCCCTTGGCTTCCTGCAACAGCAGATCGTCGGCGATGAACAGCTTGACCACCGAGGCGATCGCGATGGCAGTCTGGTTTCCGTTCGAGACCAGCTGGCCGGTGTTGCGGTCGAGTACCAGCACGGTGATGTCGGCACCGGCCTCGGCGGCATTCTCGGTGGCCTGCTGTGCGCGGTCCTCAAGGCCGTCGAACGACGGTGCAGGTTCGCCGGGGGACGCTTCGGGCAGGGGGGCCATGTTGCCCTGAGGTGCGACGACGGTCAGCTGTGGCGCGGCGGGATCGTACGGAGGAGTGCCGTATACCCGGGCTTCGCAGCCCGTGACCGTCACGCCGGCGATGGCCACGATCGCCGTCACGCCGGCTGCGCCCGCCACTGTGAGTCTCGACGGCCGCCGTCGCATGGTCCTCCTTGAACCGTCGATCACATCTGATGGGCTTGTCGCACCGGCACATCGGTGGCTGCAGCGTAACTGTTCGCGCCGCTGAGCGCTTAGTGGGTCCGGGCTCGAAGTATGCTTGCCCAGCGCTGTGGAGGTTCCACGCAGACTCGCCGGATTTCACGGTATGGGGACCCGTCTGGCACAATTGAGCAGTTGTCTGCGTAGGACTGGGCCGGCTTGCCCGCGTTCCGCTGCGAGATACACCCCGATACACCCGAAAATAGCTTCGGCTGCGCGGTTTGTGCGCGCCCGGCCGGAGCCGCGAACAACAAGGAAGTGTCACCGATGAACACGCTGGACTTCGTCGATCAGGCGTCGCTGCGCGACGACATCCCGACCTTCAGCCCCGGCGACACCGTCAATGTGCACGTGAAGGTGATCGAGGGCTCCAAGGAGCGCATCCAGGTTTTCAAGGGCGTCGTGATCCGTCGCCAGGGTGGCGGCATCCGCGAGACCTTCACCGTGCGCAAGGAAAGCTACGGCGTCGGCGTCGAGCGGACCTTCCCGGTGCATTCGCCCAACATCGATCACATCGATGTCGTGACCCGGGGTGACGTGCGTCGCGCCAAGCTCTACTACCTGCGCGAACTGCGCGGTAAGAAGGCGAAGATCAAGGAAAAGCGCTGAGCGCGCTGCTCCGCCTGACGAAGCTTTCGTCGCGGGACCGGTCACGACGCTCGCTACTGTGGTGCCTGTGACCGGACCCACCGACTCCGCCGACGCATCCTCGGAGGGCGGCCTCGACTCCGATTCCGAATCCGCGGCTCCCGCCGCAGACGAATCGCCGGAAGAGTCTCCCAAGAGCAAGCATTCCACCGCCCGCGAGATTGCCATTCTGGCCGGCATCGCGCTGGTGCTCTATTACGTGACGCTGACGTTCATCGCGCGTCCCTACCTGATTCCGTCGGAATCGATGGAGCCGACGCTGCACGGCTGCCCCGGCTGCGTGGGGGACCGGATCATGGTCGACAAGCTCACCTACCGGTTCTCCGAACCCGAGCCCGGTGACGTCGTGGTGTTCAAGGGCCCGCCGTCGTGGAACATCGGGTACAAGTCGATCCGCTCGGACAACACCGCCATCCGTTGGGTGCAGAACGCCCTGTCGTTCGTGGGGTTCGTGCCGCCGGACGAGAACGACCTGGTCAAAAGGGTGATCGCGGTGGGTGGTCAGACCGTGCAGTGCCGGGCGGACACGGGGCTGACGGTCGACGGTAAGCAGTTGAACGAGCCGTACCTGGATCCGGCCACCATGATGGCCGACCCGAATGTCTATCCCTGTCTGGGCAATGAGTTCGGCCCGGTGACCGTGCCTGCGGACCGACTGTGGGTGATGGGGGACAACCGGACCCACTCGGCCGATTCGCGGGTGCACTGCAGCAACCTGCCCGCCGATGCGCGTGAGGGGCTGCTGTGTACCGGTGACCCGATGGCCGGCACGGTTCCGGTGGAGAATGTCATCGGAAAGGCACGGTTCATCGCCTGGCCGCCGTCTCGATGGGGCGGCATCAACGGCGTGAACCCACAGACCGACTCCTAGGGAGCTGCCCTGTGCCGCCAGTGGCGAAGACGTCGTGGCCGCCTCGAACGGTGATCCGCAGATCATCCGGCCTACGCACCCTGGAATCCGCGCTGTACCGCAACGGTCTCGGCCCGGTCGCCGGGGTGGACGAGGTGGGACGGGGCGCCTGCGCCGGTCCTCTGGTGGTGGCGGCCTGCGTATTGGGTCCGAACCGGATGGACAGCCTGGCTTCCCTCGACGATTCCAAGAAGCTGGGCCCGGCGGAGCGGGAGCGACTTTTCCCCCTGATCCGCCGCTACGCCCTGGCCTATCACGTGGTGTTCATCCCGTCGGCCGAAGTGGATCGCCTCGGCGTGCACAGGGCCAATATCGAGGGCATGCGCCGTGCGGTGGCCGGTTTGTCGGTGCGACCTGGATATGTGTTGTCCGACGGGTTCCGGGTGCCGGGGTTGGCAGTGCCGTCTCTGCCGGTGATCGGGGGCGACGCCGCCGCAGCCTGCATCGCGGCCGCCAGTGTGCTGGCGAAGGTGAGTCGGGACCGGTTGATGGTCGACATGGAGCAGCACCACCCCGGGTACGGGTTCGCCGAACATAAGGGGTACAGCACCCCGGCACACTCGGCGGCGTTGGCGGAGTTGGGGCCGTGTGGGGAGCACCGCTACTCGTATGTGAACGTGCGGCGGGCCGCAGAGACGGCAGGAGGGCGGCGGGCCGCAGAGACAGCAGGGGTGCGGCGGGCCGCAGAGACGGCGGGGGTGCGGCGGGATATGGCACCAATGCGGCATGCTGAAGTGGCGTACGGAAAGATGGGCGACAAGGCATCAGCACAACGAGAAGGACTGCACACCAGATGAGCGCCGAGGATCTCGAGAAGTACGAAACCGAGATGGAGCTCTCGCTGTACCGCGAATACAAGGACATCGTCGGGCAGTTCAGCTACGTCGTGGAGACCGAGCGCCGGTTTTACCTGGCCAACAGCGTGGAGTTGATTCCGCGCAACTCCGAGGGCGAGGTGTACTTCGAGTTGCGGCTCGCCGATGCCTGGGTGTGGGACATGTACCGGCCGGCCCGGTTCGTCAAGCAGGTGCGGGTCATCACCTTCAAGGACGTGAACATCGAAGAGGTGGAGAAGCCGGAACTGCGGTTGCCGGAGTAGCGGCCGGCTCAGCCGGATTTGGCGGTCAGATGTTCACCGAAGAAGGTGAACACCCGGGACCACGCATCGGCAGTGGCTGCCTCGTTGTAGCCGAAACCGGTGATCCGCAGAAACGACTGCCCCGGTAGTTGGTTGGCGAAGCTGTGGCCGGCGTCGGGATAGACCTTGATGTCGGCCGCGATGCTCTTGTCGTCGACGACGCGCTGCAATCGGCCCGGGGCGCCGACGCCGATCGGGTCGCGGCGTCCGAAGCTGGCCACGATCGGGCACGAGGCGTCCAAGGTCTGGTCGAGCCGACGCGGCAGCGGTGTGCCGTAGAACGGTGCTGACGCGGCAAATCCCTTGGGCCCCATGAGCAGTGCGAACTGTCCGCCCATGCAGAAGCCGGCGATGCCGATGGTCCCGGTGCACTGTGGATGCTCGCGCAGGTGGTCCCGGGCGGCCAGGATGTCGTCGAGTGCCCGGCCACGCTGGGTCAGCAGGTCGCGGAACACACGGGTGATACATCTGGCCCGGCCGCCGCGGGAGTACAGGTTCGGGGTGAGCGCGAGATAGCCGGCGGCCGCCACGCGTTCGGAGATCGCCTCGTTGTCCGGGCCGTAGCCGATCGCATCATGGATGATCACCACACCCGGCCACGGCCCTCCACCAGCGGGGATTCCGAGCAGGGCATCGATCGAACCGGCCGGGGTGTCCACGGTGATCGTCGTCACCCGACCGAGAGTAGCGGCTGCCGGTCAGGTTCCGCAGAACGTGCGGTAGGCACCGAAGTCGGGGGGTGCGGGGGCGGCATAGCGTTCGAGACCCGGGCGCTGCCGGTACGGGGACGCGAGGGCTGCCATGAGGTGGTTCAGCGGTTCTAGGTCATCGTCGTTCGACGCCGCGGCGAGTGCTTCCTCGACGAGGTGGTTGCGGGGGATGTAGAGCGGATTGACCCGGTCCATCGCCTCGGCATCGGGATGCAGCGCAAGCCAACGCCGGCACCAGCCGTCGAAGCCGGGTGGGTCGAACAACGACTCGTTTTCACCACGGGCCATCCGGGCCAGCGCACGCCACGATGAGGTGTAGTCGATGCGGTGCTGGTGCAGCAGCGCCAGGAAGTCCTCGATGACGGGTTTCGCAATCGTGGCATCGGTACCGGCGGGCAGTCCGAGCTTGGCTCGCATACCGGTCGTCCAGGCGCTGTCGAACTGTGGGCCGAACCCGTGCAATGCCTCGGTGGCGACTTCCACAGCCCGCTCGGAGTCCTCGGCCAAGAGAGGCAGCAGGGTCTCGGCGAAGCGGGCCAGGTTCCAGGCGGCCACGGTGGGCTGGTTGCCGTAGGCGTACCTGCCGCCCTGGTCGATCGAGCTGAATACCGTTGCGGGATCGAAGGTTTCCATGAAGGCACAGGGGCCGTAGTCGATGGTCTCCCCGGAGATCGTCATGTTGTCGGTGTTCATCACGCCGTGCACGAATCCGACCAGCATCCACTGCGCGAGCAGCTCGGCCTGCGCCGAGACGACCGCCTCGTACAACGCCAGGTACGGATTGTCGGCGTCAGCGGCGTGGGGATGGTGCCGGGTGATGGCGTGATCGGCCAGTCGGCGCAGCAGCCCGAGGTCTCCGGTGGCCTGGGTATGTGCGAAGGCGTACTGGAAGCTGCCGACGCGCAAGTGGCTGGCGGCGATACGGGCCAGGACCGCGCCGGGCAGCAGCGTCTCGCGGCGGACTTCCCGGCCGGTGGCCACGACGGCCACCGATCGGGTGGTCGGTATGCCCATGGCGTGCATCGACTCGCTGACGATGTACTCACGCAGCATGGGTCCGACGGCGGCCAGGCCGTCGCCGCCGCGAGCGAAGGGGGTACGCCCGGACCCCTTGAGGTGAAGGTCGCGGAGCCGATCCCCGGGGCCGACGAATTCACCCAGCAGCAGTGCGCGGCCATCGCCGAGGCGAGGGACGTATCCGCCGAACTGATGGCCGGCGTAGGCCTGCGCCACCGGGGTGGCGCCGGAGGGGACGACGGTGCCCACCAGTAGGCCGAGGCCTTCGGGGCTGCGCAACCAGCCGGCGTCGAGCCCGAGGTCGTCGGCCAGCGGCTCGTTGAGCACCAGCAGTCGCGGCGCCGGGGCGGCCTCGGCCTGCCACGCGACGGCCATTTCGGGCAGCGCGTCGGCGAAGCGGTTGTCCAGCGCGACGGTCGAGTTGGGGGCGACGCTCACCCTTCGAGCCTACGGAGCCTCAGAGGCTGCCCAGGTCGTCGGGCACATCGACGGCGTACTGCTGAAGCACGTCGAGGGGAATCAGCTCCAGGGTGCGTTCGTGGGTGGCGGCCAACACGACCGGGGCGGCCTGGCCGTCATGGTGGGCCCGCAGCCAGTTGGCCGCCGTGACGCACCACCGGTCTCCGGGTGCCAGGCCGGGGAAGCGGAAATGAGGGGCCGGGGTCGACAGGTCATTGCCGATCGACCGCTGATGTTCCAGGAATTCGGTGGTCACCACGGCACAGATGGTGTGCCGGCCCGCGTCGGCGTCACCGGTCGAGCAGCACCCGTCGCGGTAGAAGCCGGTGAGCGGGTCGGTGCTGCACTCTTCGAGCAGGCCTCCGAGCACATTGCGATCAGCCATCGGATCAGTATGGCGCGGCGCTGCGTTGCGCATCGAGTACCAGCAGCGCGACGTGCAGCGAGGTCATCGATTCGCCGTCGTCGAGGTTCACGCCCAACCGCCGTTCGATCGAGGCGAGCCGGCTGTAGAGCGCCGGGCGGCTCATGTGGAGTCGCTTGGCCAGTGCCGACTTGTTGCCGGCGAGCTCCAGGTAGCCGCGTAACACGGCCACGTCGTCGCTGTCCTGCTCGGCATCGTGGATCAGCAGGTCCTTGAGTTCGGTCTCGGCGAACGTCTGAACCCGCGGATCGTCGAGCAGGAGGGTGATCAGACCGCGCAATCGGACGTCGGAGGCACGCACGAACGGGCGCGGCAAATCCGACATGGACGCCGCCACCTCGGCGACATGGGCCGCTTCGCGTAGGCCGTGGACCGCGTCGGCGAACGCGCCGGCACTGCTGCCGACGGCGATCACGACCTTGTCGGCGTCGCCGCCGCGGGCGATGGCCTCCCGCCAGCCCTCGGCCAACCGGGTCAACGTGGTGTCCATGCCGGCCCCGCGCCGCGGGTTCATGGCCAGCACCAGACCGATCTCACCGTCCCGGCGAACCGAGCAGATCGCGCTGTGCCCTTGGGATTTCACGCTGTGGGTGACCGCATCGAGGATGCGGATGTTGCGGCGCTGGGTGCTGACGGGATCGAGCCGGTCCGGTGGTGCGCCCACCCGGACGGTGGCCGGCAGGTAAGACCCGGCGGCCCGCAGGCCCAGCGCCAGTGCCCGGGCATTGGCTTCGCGGTCGTCGGAAATCCGGCCGCCCAACACGTCGTCGATCAACCCGCTCTGCGCCTGGCGCTCGAGCCCGGACCGGCCCCGCTCGGCCATCCGATGCAGGGCCAGTGCCTGCGCGGCCCGTTCGAGCACCATCTTGGTTTTGGCCGGAGCGACCGGCGCGTGCGGAACGATGAGCCGCCCCCATTCCTCGGCGCGCGGGCCGACGGCGGTGGTTGCCCATGGCTCGGTCATCGCCCGGGACCGACGTTGCCAGTCGGTGAGCACGGTGGTGGCCGCCTCGCCACGCGGTGAGATCGCCAGCACCTGCCGGGACAGATCCTCCAGCACCACCGATTCGTCGATCATCTCGGCGGCTGCGCGCACGATGTCGGCCATCGACGGGCGTTTCATGCTGAGCTCGGTGAAGGTCTGGTGGGTGCGGTGGGCGAACTCGAGTTCCTCGTACTGGTCGGCGACGATGAGCCGGTGCACCGCCTCGGTGACCTCGACGAACTTCGTCTCCCGGTGCAGCACCACCAGCGCCAGTCCGAGCGTCTGGGCCATGCTGCCGACGCTGGGCGGAAGCGATTGGACCCGGGTACCGAGTTCCACCACCACGCCGACGACACCCGCCCGCTGCATCCGGCGCAGGTAGTCGCGCGGCGCAGCGCACAACGCCGCGCCGGTGGTGAGCACCAACTCGCCGCCCTGCAGCAGACCGGCGAGGTCGGGCATGTCGCTGACGTGGACCCAGCGCACCGGGCGGTCCAGTTGCTGGGCGCTGAGCACCTCGGGCTCGCCGGCCTGCACCACCGGGAGCCCGACGATGTCGCGGACGGTTGGGATCATTTTACAAAGTGTAATAAATCTGGAGTTCTGCCTTACGGGATGTTCGGCTGCGAGCAGCCGTTGCTGGCCCAGAGTAATAGCAGTACTCACCGCCATAGGAAGGTTCGGAACCCATGAGCAATGTCATTCAGCACTGGCGCGACGGCAAGATATTTGCCGGCAGCTCCTCCGCCACCGCTCCGGTGACCAATCCGGCGACCGGCACGGTCACCGGCGAGCTTGCGTTGGCCAGTGTCGATGACGCGCGCGCCGTGATCGACGCCGCGGTGGCGGCGTTCCCGGCCTGGCGTGACGCCTCGCTGACCAAGCGCACGTCGGTACTGTTCGCCTTCCGCGAGCTGCTCAACGCCCGCAAGGAAGAACTGGCCGCCATCATCACGAGCGAGCATGGCAAGGTGCTCTCCGATGCGCTCGGCGAGGTGAGCCGGGGCCTGGAGGTCGTCGAATACGCTTGTGGGATCCCGAATTTGGTCAAGGGTGGGTTCACCGAGAACGCCTCGACCAAGGTGGATGTGCATTCGGTGCTGCAGCCGTTGGGGCCGGTCGCCATCATCTCGCCGTTCAACTTCCCGGCCATGGTGCCGATGTGGTTCTTCCCGATCGCCATCGCCGCGGGCAACACCGTGGTGCTCAAGCCCTCGGAGAAGGATCCCAGCGCCTCGTTGTGGATGGCCGAGCTGTGGAAGGAAGCCGGCCTGCCCGACGGCGTGTTCAACGTGCTGCAGGGTGACAAGACCGCTGTCGACGAACTGCTGACCAACCCCAAGATCAAGGCGGTGTCCTTCGTCGGCTCCACCCCGATCGCGCAGTACGTGTATGCCACCGCGACTGCGGCCGGCAAGCGGGTCCAGGCCCTGGGCGGCGCCAAGAACCATGCGGTGATCCTGCCGGATGCCGATCTGGACCTGGCCGCCGATGCGATGATCAACGCCGGCTTCGGTTCGGCGGGTGAGCGCTGTATGGCGGTGTCGGCCTGTGTGGCCGTCGGCCCGATCGCCGACGATCTGGTGGCCAAGATCGCCGAGCGCGCGACCACCATCAAAACCGGTGACGGAACCAAGGATTCGGACATGGGCCCGCTGGTCACCAAGGCTCACCGGGACAAGGTGGCGTCCTACATCGACGCCGGCGAGGCCGCCGGGGCCAAGGTTGTGGTCGACGGGCGCACCGTGCTGGACGGGGCGGGTCAGAGGAATCCGGACGGGTTCTGGCTGGGCCCGACCCTGCTGGACAACGTCACCCCCGAGATGAGCGTCTACACCGACGAGATCTTCGGCCCGGTGCTGTCGGTGGTGCGGGTCGAGACCTACGACGAGGCCCTCGAGCTGATCAACAACAACCCGTACGGCAACGGCACCGCGATCTTCACCAACGACGGTGGTGCGGCGCGGCGGTTCCAGAACGAGGTCGAGGTGGGCATGGTCGGTATCAACGTGCCGATCCCGGTTCCGATGTCCTACTACAGCTTTGGTGGTTGGAAGGCCTCACTGTTCGGTGACAGCCACGCCCACGGTGCCGAAGGGGTGCACTTCTTCACCCGCACCAAGGCCATCACCACCCGCTGGCTGGACCCCAGCCACGGCGGCATCAACCTCGGCTTCCCCGAGAACAAGTGAGAGAATTTCAGCCATGACTGTGACTCAAGAGTCTGCCGTGCTGCCCAACGGGTTGACCGTCGAGGCGGCCAAGGCCGAAGCCGCGCGCGCCTACGAACTCGACCGTGCGCACGTGTTCCACTCCTGGTCGGCGCAGGAGGAGATCTCGCCGATGACCGTCACCGCTGCCCAGGGGTCCTACCTGTGGGACGGCGACGGTAACCGGCTGCTGGACTTCTCCAGCCAGCTGGTCAACACCAACATCGGCCATCAGCACCCGAAAGTGGTTGCCGCCGTTGCCGAACAGGCCGCCAAGCTGTGCACGGTGGCCCCGCAGTACGCGAACCTGGCCCGCTCGGAGGCGGCCCGGCTGATCGCCGAGCGCACCCCTGGTGAGTTGAACAAGGTGTTCTTCACCAACGGCGGCGCCGACGCGGTCGAGCATGCGGTGCGGATGGCCCGGCTGCACACCGGTCGCTACAAGGTGCTGTCGCGCTACCGCGCCTACCACGGTGGCACCGACACCGCGATCAACCTGACCGGTGACCCGCGCCGCTGGCCGAACGACCGCGGCAACGCCGGCATCGTGCACTTCAACGGGCCGTTCCTGTACCGCTCGTCGTTCTACGCCGAGACCGAGGAACAGGAATCGCAGCGCGCGCTGGAGTACCTCGACAAGCTGATCCAGATGGAGGGCCCGTCCACCATCGCCGCGATCATCCTGGAGTCGATCCCGGGCACCGCGGGCATCATGGTGCCCCCGCCGGGATACATGGCCGGGGTGCGCGAGATCTGCGACCGCTACGGCATCGTGTTCATCGCCGACGAGGTGATGGCCGGCTTCGGTCGGAGCGGAAAGTGGTTCTCCATCGAACATTTCGATGTGGTGCCCGATCTGCTTACCTTCGCCAAGGGCGTGAACTCGGGTTACGTCCCGCTCGGTGGGGTGGCGATCAGCCCCGCCATCTACGAGACGTTCGCGCATCGGTCCTACCCGGGTGGGCTGACCTACTCCGGGCATCCGCTGGCCACCGCGGCCGCCGTCGCCACCATCAACGCGATGGCCGACGAGGGCATGGTCGAGAACGCGGCCAAGATCGGTGCCGAGGTGCTCGGACCCGGCCTGGCCGAGTTGGCGGCCAAGCACCGCAGCGTCGGTGAGGTGCGCGGCGTCGGTGTCTTCTGGGCCGTGGAGCTCGTCGCCAACCAGGAGACCCGCGAACCGCTGGCTCCGTACGGTGGTTCCAGCCCGGCGATGAACGCGGTGGTCGGTGCATGCAAGGCCAATGGCCTGCTGCCGTTCGCCAACTTCAACCGCATCCACGTGGTGCCGCCGTGCAACGTCTCGGCGGAGGAGGCCCGTGAGGGTCTGGCGATCCTGGACAAAGCGCTCGAGGTCGCGGATCAGCACACCAACTGATCACTGCCCGAACGATGGCCCGGCCCTGCGGTTTCCGCGGTGCCGGGCCATCGGCGTTCAGTGCCCGCGGTTGCGGTCGATGATCAGGTCCTTGATCTCGGCCAGGTGCTCGTCGACAGAGCGCAGCCGAGCCCGGGTCTCCTGACGGAAATCGGTGAGTTCGCGGTCGACCGAGGTCAGCCGCCCCTCGACGGAGGTGAGTCGTTGGCCTTGCTCACGCTGATTGGCGCCCAATGCGTTGACTGCCGCAAGTGCCGCGCGATAGTCAAAATGGGAGGCCCCCAGCGCTGCCACCCGCGCTTCGAGGTCTTCGAGGGCTGCCATCGCCCCATCGTGAGGGCGTCCCGGTCTCACGGCCATGCCATCGCGACACCCGGTGGATAACTGCGTTGGCCCCTGATCGGCGCCGCAAATTGGGACACTGGACCGGTGCGTTCACCTGCCCAGTGCTGGCTCACCGACATGGACGGCGTCCTGGTCCGCGAAGAACATGCGCTGCCGGGCGCTGCCGAGTTTCTGCAGACCCTGGCCGACAAACAGCGGCCGTTTCTGGTCTTGACCAACAACTCCATCTTCACGCCGCGGGATCTGGCCGCCCGCCTGGCGCGCTCGGGCTTGCTCGTGCCCGAAACGGCGATCTGGACGTCGGCTATGGCCACCGCGGCGTTCCTGGCCGACCAGCAGCCCGGCGGTTCGGCCTATGTGATCGGGGAGGCCGGGCTGACCACCGCGTTGCATGAGTCCGGCTACACCCTGACCGACATCGACCCCGACTACGTGGTGCTGGGGGAGACCCGCACCTATTCGTTCGAGGCGATCACCAAAGCGATCCGGCTGATCCTCGGCGGTGCCCGGTTCATCGCGACCAATCCCGACGTCACCGGTCCATCGGCGGAGGGACCGTTGCCCGCAACAGGTTCGGTCGCGGCGATGATCACCAAGGCCACCGGCCGCGAACCCTACTTCGTCGGCAAGCCCAATCCGATGATGTTCCGCAGCGCACTCAACCGCATCGAGGCGCACTCGGAGAGCACCGTGATGGTGGGAGACCGGATGGACACCGACGTGGTGGCCGGCATCGAGGCCGGGCTGGACACCATCCTGGTGCTCACCGGCTCCACCACCGTGCACGACATCGAGCGGTATCCGTTCCGGCCCAGCCGAGTGTTGCCGTCGATCGCCGAGGCAATCGAGTTGATCTGAGGCTCAACGGCCCTCGCCGGGGACGCTCGAGACTGCAAGATGGCAACGGAATAGCACTGCGACCCGCTAATCGCATAGAATATCCAATTATTAGCGAAAGCGAGACCCGATGCCACCGCGAACAGCCACCCGGCGCACAGCCGCAGGATCCGATTCCGCCGTCGGAGCGCGCTCGGACTTCGTCCGGCCCAAGACCGCTCAGCAGGCGGTGGCCGAGGCGCTGCGTCGGGACATCACCAGTGGCAAACTCGCGCCTGGCAGCTGGATCGTGCAGGAGAGCCTGGCCGAACAATTCGGCATGTCGAGGATTCCGGTACGCGAAGCGCTGAAAACGCTTGAGGCCGAGGAATACATCACCTATGTGCCGCACAGCGGGTACCGCGTCGCTCAGCTCGGGCTCGACGAACTGGTCGAGGTGTTCCGGATCCGCGACATCCTTGAGGCCGAGCTCATCCGGGACGCCATGCCGGCTGTCACCGACGAGCTCATCGATGCCATGCGTGCGCATATGGCCGTGATGGACCAAGCGGCTGCCGGCGGTGACTTGATCGCGGTGGGGCTGGCCAACCGGCAGTTCCATTTCCTGACCTTCGAGGCCAGCCGGATGGCACGCACCAAGCGGATCGTCACCCAGTTGTGGAACACCGCTGACGCATACCGCCCGATGTATGCCCACTTGATGGATCTGGACCAGGTCAACAGTGAGCACGTGCTGCTGGTGGAGGCCATGGCCGCACGCGACATCGACCGGGTGGTCGCGTTGAACCATCAGCACCGCATGCACGCCATCGCCCACCTGCACACCGTGTTCGGAGACGAGGAATCCGACGAGTGAGCGCTCGGAAACGGTTGGCGGCGTTGGGAATCGAACTCCCCGCCCCGGCGCAGCCGAAAGGGGCTTACTTTCCCAGCCGCCGATGCGGTGACCAGCTGTGGATTTCAGGGACCACCGCGCGGCGGCCCGAGGATCCGGGCGCGGTCGGGGTGGTCGGTGCTGATGTCACTGCGGAGCAGGCGTCCGCCCAGGCACGGTGGGCGGCGCTCAATCTCGTCGCGGCGGTCGATGCGGCCGTCGGCCTGGATGCGGTCACCGCCCTGGTGCATCTGCGGGGCTATGTGCGCGCCACCTCGGAGTTCGATGCCCACCCCGGCGTGATCGACGGGGCGTCGGCGTTGCTGCTGGAGGTGTTCGGCCAGGAGTGCGGAGCACATGCCCGCACGGCAATCGGAGTTGCCTCGTTGCCGGGCGGCGCGTGCGTGGAACTCGAGCTCGTCGCGGCCGTGCGCGACTGATCAGGCCACTCGCGACGCGGTGCGGCCGATCGCCAGTCCCAGGGCGATTCCGGCCAGCGTCGTCAACCCGATTGAATACCAGTCAATTTCACCAAGCTCGTGGTGACGCCGTGTCGGGCTCTGCTCGGCGCATCGGCCGGTTTTGGCAGCACCGTCGGAACCGACGATCATGGCGTTGAGCCTGTGCACGAACTGCCCGATGATGCGGTTGCTCACCTGCGAGATGACGCCGGCGCCGAATTGGGCGATGCGGCCGCCGAGTTCGAGGTCGGTGCGAACGGTCACCTCGGTGCGGGAGCCCTGCGCGCAGGCCGACATGGTGACGGTGGCTTCCGCCGAGCCGTTGCCTTTTCGATCGCGAGCCTGCCCGCGGACCACCATCGCGTGGGTGCTGTCGTCACGGCTGACGACGGTTGCCGTACCGGAGAGCGTCAATCCGACCGGCCCCACTTTGATGGCGACGTTGGCCCGGTAGTCGTCACCGTTCTGGCTTTCGAGTGCTGCGCCAGGTATGCACTCGACCACCCGCGGTACGTCGGTCAGTGCGGCCCAAGCGATGTCGAGCGGGGCGTCGACGGAGAACTCATTGACTAGCTGCATGCGGTTTTCCATCTCCTCGATCGCGTCTAGCGGTTGTGCGTCCCGAAGGGCGGCCCTACGATTGGATACGATATCCAACGTCGCCCAGGAGGTCGATAGTGCTGAGCAAGGGAGTCGGGCTGTTTCCGACCGAACCGGTGGGCACGATGTGCGAGTACGTCAAATTGAGCGAATCCCTCGGCTACGACAATGTGTGGTTCGGGGATTCGCAGAACATCTGGCGCGAGTCCTCGACCGTGATGGGGGCGGCGGCCGTGGGAACCGAACGCATCGTGTTCGGCACCGGGGTGACCAACGCGGTGACCCGCCATCCGTCCCTGCTGGCTTCGACCTGGGCGACGCTGGCCGAGTACACCGGCGGCCGGGTGGCGCTGGGCATCGGTACCGGCGACTCGTCTTTGCGGACAATGGGTCTCACGCCGCTCAAGCTGGCCGAGCTCGAAGCGTCGATCCGCGAGCTCCGTACCTTGTTCAAAGGTGAGAAGGTGGTGGAGCCGACCAGCGGCGCTGAGTACCACCTGAACTACCTGTCCGAACCGGTCGACATTCCGATCTACATTGCCGCCTCGGCCCCGAAGATCCTGCGGATGTCGGGTCGGATCGCCGATGGCGTCATCGTGTTGGTCGGCACTGCGCCACACTTCATCGAAGCCGCGTTGCAGACGATCGAAGCCGGTGCGGCCGAGAGCGGCCGTACCCTCGATGACATCCACATCGTGCTGTGGACCCCGACGGCAATCGACGAGGATCGCGTCAAGGCGCGGGATCTGGTGCGCGCGCACGTATCCCGAGTGGCGATCAGGCCGCTTCCGGCTAAGGTGGAACCGGCGCTGGAGCAGGCCATCGATCGAATCCGGGACTCCTACAACTACTACGAGCACATGAACCCCGAGGCCAGTCATGCCGACCTGGTGCCCGATGAGTTGGTCGATCTGTTTGCGCTGGCCGGCACCCCCGATGAATGCGCACAGCGCCTCAAGGAGATCGAATCGCTTGGCGTCGACCAGGTTTCCATCGTGCCGTTCGTGCGTCCGGGGGAGAGCCGGGCGCCCACCATCCGCACTTTTGCCGAAATCATCGACGGCCGTGGCTGATCGCCACGGCTTCCCCGCACCCGGCAGCACGGTGGCGGGTGCCCCGCCACCGCTGAAGCGGACCCTGACCGCGGCTGACGGCCTTGCGGTGGCGACGGTGGGCGACCACGGGTCGGATCCTGCCGGCTCGCGGCCGCTGGTCCCACCGGTCAGATCGAGCGCGAGGTTCACCACGGCAGCCGCATTGCTGGGCGTGGCTCTCGGCCTTGAACTGGCGAGGTTGTGGACGAGTGGCGGGACCGCTCACATTGGTCCAAAATATTGACCTAGATCACACAAATTCGTATAGTGTATCCAATATTCACCGACCTCGGAGGTATGCGTCGATGGCCTGGTTTCGTAAAGTGTTCGTCGCGGCGGGAACCGCTGTGGCGCTCGTCGCGGCAGCGACGGCATGTGCCGACGAATCGTCAGGTCCGGACAGCGGCGCCACGGATACGCTGAGCATCTCGGCCACCGGTGTGGACAGCTTGCCGTTCATGGCCATCCTGCAGGTCGGTATCGACAAGGGCTGGTTCAAAGAGCAGGGCATCAACGTCGATCTCTACTCGGGCGGTGGCGGCGGCAACACGCTACGCGTGGTCACCAGCGGTGACGCGGACATGGCGATCGCCGGCAACAGCTCGGTGATTCTTGCGGCACAGCAACCGAATTCGAATCTCGAGGTGGTTGCGCCGTGGTTCCAGGTGAACGACTTCTCGTGGATCTCCCCGCCGGGCCGCACATTGGAGGGCGCCACCCTCGGGTTCAGTTCCGCGGGCTCGTCCACCGAACTGATCGTCAAGGGCCTCGAGCGCAAGCTCGGTGTCAAGTCGCAAGCGGTCGGGCCGATGGGTGACAACTGGACCGCGGCCAAGGCCGGGCAGATCACCGCGGGGTGGGCCATGCAGCCGTTCATCGCCGACAAGCAGAAGTCGGATAACGCTGCGGTCCTGGTCGATTCGCGGGACGTGGTGGGTGACCTGCCGGCCGACCTGGTGGCCGTGAATGCCGACTACGCCGACAAGAATCCGGATAACGTCCGGGCATTCTTCGCTGTTGCCGACCGGCTGAACGACTGGCTGGTGGCCAACCCCGACGAGGCGGCCGACGAGATCGCCCCACTGGTCGGAGTGTCGCCGGAGGTGATGCGCGCAGCGTTCGCCAGCAATCCCGATCTCGCCAAGGGCTATTCGTTGAAGGTGGATGCGGCCGGTCTGAAGAACCTGTCCGAGTTGATGGTCGCCGCCGGCCAGATCCCGGAACAAATCGACTGGGCCACAACGCTCGATCAGCAGTACCTGCCCGACGACGCGCAGACCGACATCTGAGCTGACACGGCCAGCATCCCTGAAAGGCGTACCTATGGATCGTGACGGCATCCGGATCGACGACGTTTCGGTGGTTTTCGATACCCCGGCCGGCAAGGTGACCGCGGTAACCGACATCAAACAGCACGTTCCGCACTCCAGTTTCGTGTCCATCGTCGGGCCGAGCGGATGCGGTAAGTCAACTCTGTTGGCGGTGATCGCCGGGTTGCAGAAGGCGTCGACCGGTCTGGTACGCGTGGCTGGACAGCCGGTCACCGGACCCGATCCGTCGATCGGTGTCGTGTTCCAAGAAGATTCGACGTTGCCGTGGCGCACGGTCGAAGAGAATGTGGCCTTCGCGATGGAGATGATCGGCACCGGCAAGGCCGAACGACGTCAGCGGGCCAAAGAGGCGATCGAACTCGTCGGGCTCGGCGGTTTCGAAAAGTCCTACCCCTCCATGCTTTCCGGTGGCATGCGGCAGCGGGTCGCACTGGCCCGTACCTTGGCGGTTCAGCCGGAAGTGGTGCTGATGGACGAGCCGTTCGCGGCCCTCGACCAGCAGACCCGATTGTTCCTCGGCGCCGAGGTTCGCCAGATCTGGGCCAGGACCAATCAGACCATAGTGTTCGTCACGCATGACATCTCCGAGGCGATCCTGCTGTCTCAACAGGTTTGGGTGATGTCCTATCGGCCCGGGTCGATCATCGACGTCGTCGACATCGACCTGCCCGACGAGCGCGACGCGAGTATGGTCTCCACTCCGCGGTTCAACGAACTCCAGAATCGGATCTGGACGTCACTGCAGGCCGAATCCATGCGCGGGTTCAGACAGCAGGAGGCCCAGAAGAAGGTGGCGACGTGACGACGTCCTATGTCGCACAGGAGGACTTGCCCACGGAGAACATGAGTACCGGTGACGGCCGGCCGGAGCCGGAACTCCGTAAGAGGCGGTTGAGCAACGCCGCGATCAGCATGCTCTCGACGTCATTGCTGATCCTGGGCTTCCTGATCGTCGCCGAAGTTGGTGCCCGGACCGGGCTCTGGAGCGACCGTATCCTTCCGGCCCCCTCGGTGATCCTGGCAGAACTGGTACGTCTGCTGGGCGAAGGCCAGTTCTGGACTGACGCGGCCCGTACGGGTGTCGAGGTGGCCTTCTCGATCCTGTTCGGCAGCCTGTTGGGTTTCGCTGCCGGCCTGACCTTTTGGAAGGCGCCGGCGATCGGACGCATCTTCGAGCCGTACCTGGTCTCGTTCTATGCGGTGCCGCTCGTGCTCTTCTATCCGGTGATGATCGTGATCGTGGGGATCAACGCGATGTCGGTGATCATCCTCGCGACCATCATGGCGGCCATCCCCATGGCACTCAACACCGCAGTCGGGCTCAACACGATGCCGCCGGTGTACATGAAACTGGCCCGATCGTTGAAAGCCTCGCCACGGCAGACCTTGTTCGCGATCGCGATCCCGGCGGCCGGGCCCTTCATCGTCGCCGGTTTGCGGCTCGCGGTGGTCTACGCACTGATCGGCACCATCGCGATGGAATTCACCACTGCCCAGGCCGGTTTGGGTTACCGGATCCGCTATCTCTACGAGATCTTCAACAACAACGAGATGTTTGCCTACATCGCCGTTGTTCTGGTGTTGTCATGCATTCTCACCGCGCTGCTGGCGACGGTGGAACGTGTACTGCTGCGTGGGAGGAACCGATGACCACCGTGCAGTCATCTACCGGCCACCCTCCGGTGGACAAGTCGCGATCGACGACGCAGCGGATCCGGTCTGTCCTGGGTAACCAGGCCGTAGGTGCGATCCTGCTCGCACTGGTGGTGGCGCTCGTCTGGGAGATCTTCTCCGATCTGACGTTCGTCATTCCTTCGCCGGTGCAGACCTTCCAGGTGCTGATCCACAATCTCGCCGATCCCGCTTATCTGTTCGATCTACAGGTCACCGCGCAGTCGGTGTTCCTGTCATTCGTGATCGGCACCGCGATCGGCGGCGTACTCGGACTGCTGCTCGGCTTGTCGCAGCGGTTGCGGCTGATCTTCGAGCCGATGCTGATCGTGCTGAACGGGATTCCGAAGATCGTGCTGTACCCGGTACTTCTGCCGATCTTCACGCTGTCCGGTTCCAAGATCGTCATGGGGGTGTTGTTCGCCCTGTTCCCGGTGTTGATCAACGTGACCACCGGCGTGCAGGAAATCCCGCGGGTGTACTGGAAATTGGCCCGCTCCGTGCGCGCCAACGCCTGGCAGACGCTCGTGCACATCATCATCCCCGCGATCCGGCGGCCGCTGCTGACCGGAATCCGGCTCGCGGTGAGCCTCGCGGTGGTCGGCGTGGTGCTCTCGGAATTCTTCGCCACCAGGCGAGGTCTCGGCCGGGTGGTGCTGCAGGCCTACAGCCACGGTGATTACCCGTCCATGGTCGCCACCATCATGCTGTTGATCACCATTTCGTTCGGAATCTCGATCGCATTGTGGCAGTGGGAGAAACGACTCCATTGACAAGGAACCAATCGGAGTCGGGTCACATCGGCAGTTCGGTCCGGCGCCGCGAAGATGAGCGCCTGCTCGGCGGTCGCGGCCAGTTCGTGGCGGACTGTGCGGCCGGCGCTCACCACGTCGTGTTCCTACGCTCGACCGAGCCACACGCCCGGATCGTCCGCCTCGATACCACGGCTGCCGAGCGGATGCCCGGCGTGATCGGCATCCACACCGCCGGCGACCTGGGCTTGTGCGGTGTACCGATCCCGTCCCTGACCACCCCGGACGCGGACTTCACCGCCGCCACGTCGTGCGTGCTAGCCGAGCAGCGGTTGCCCATCCTGGCCCATGACCGCGTGCACTACGCCGGCCAGCCGATCGCTGTCGTGGTGGCCGAGGACCGCTATTGCGCCGAGGATGCGCTGGAGGCCATCGAGATCGACTACGAGCCGCTTGACGCAGTGACTGACCCGTTCGACGCGCTCGACGCCGAGTGCCCCGTGCTTTTCGACCACCTCGACAGCAACGAGGCGGCGCGACTGCACTATTCGTTCGGCGACGTCGAGCGCGAGTTCGCCACGGCTGCAAGGGTGGTCAGCGGCACCTACCGGATGAACCGACACGGAGCGGTACCGCTGGAGTGCCGAGGTGTGCTGGCCCAGTTCGATTCCCGCCTGCAGCGGGTCGAGGTGACCACCTCGACCCAGGTGCCGCACATGGTGCGCAACGCCATCTGCGCGGTGACCGGCTGGTCACGCCAGGACGTCAAGGTTGCGGTGCCCGATGTCGGTGGCGGCTTCGGTACCAAGGCCAATGTGTACGGCGAGGAAATCCTGCTGGCACTGCTCGCCCGACACACCGGCGGCCGGCTGATCTGGGTCGAAGACCGTCAGGAGCATCTGCTGGCCAGTGCGCAGGGCCGAGATCAGGTGCATCACACCAGGCTTGCGGTCGACCATGACGGTCACATCCTGGCGTGGGCAGACGATTTCGTCGTCGACATCGGCGCCGGAAGCCTCTGGGTGGCGGGCATCATCGCCAACACCGCGATCCACCTCCTGGGCCCGTACCGCATACCCGCCGCGCGGATTTCCGGGCGCGCGGCCCTGACCAACAAGACGTTGGTTGCCCAATACCGCGGCGCCGGTAGGCCGGAGGCCACGTTCGCCCTGGAACGCAGTCTCGACGCGGCGGCCCGCGAAATCGGGATGAGCACTGACGAGATCCGCCGGCGCAACCTGCTCACCGAGGCCGACCTGCCGTACCCGCGGCCGATTCCGTACCGCGACGGTGTCCCGATCCACTACGACGGGCGTGACTATGGCGCCTGTCTGGAATCAGTTCTGGACGTGTTGCCACGGGACGAGATAGCCCGCTGTGCGGCCGAAAATCCGCAACACCACATCGGTTACGGGTTGTCGGCCTACTTGGAGGCCACGGGCCGTGGCCCGCATGAGACCGCGCGGATTCGCCTACTGCCCACCGGCCGGTTCGAGGTGACCGCCGGAGCGGCATCGGCCGGTCAGGGACACGAAACCGTCTTCTCACAGGTGGCCGCCGAGGCCTTGGGCGTGCCGTTTGACCAGGTGTGTTACGTGCCGGGGGATACCGACCGGCTGGCCGACGGGGTGGGAACCTTTGCCAGCCGCTCGGCGATACTTGCCGGCTCGGCCGTGCACAAGGCCGCCGGCCAACTCGTCGAGTTGGCCGCCGATCGGGTGACGGCCCTGACCAACGCCGACCGCGAGGACGTTCAGTACGCCGAGGGCAGGTTTCACATCGCCAGGGACCACTCGATCGGGTGGGACGACCTGGCCCGCGCGGCTGCGGTGGGCGGCGAACAGGAGAGCGGTGGTGCCCTCGATGTCACTGCGGTGCATCGGGTTACGACGGTTACGTGGACGATGGGCGTTCACGCGGTGATCGTGGGCGTCCACCGGCGCACCGGAATCGTCAAGGTGCTGCGCTACGCGGTGTCACACGAGGGTGGCCGGGAGATCAACCCGAAGATCGTCGAAGGGCAGATCGTCGGCGGTGTCGCGCAGGGCGTCGGCGGCGCGCTGTTCGAGCAGTGGAGTTATTCGGAAACCGGTCAGCCGCAATCGACGACGTTCGCCGCCTACCATCTGCCGCTGACCACCGACATACCGAACGTGCGCGTGCAGCATCTGCATGTCGACACCCCGGCGAATCCGATCGGGGTTCGCGGGGCCGGGGAGAGTGGCACCATCGCCGTGTATGCCGCGCTCGCCGGGGCTGTCGACGATGCACTCGGCGGGCGTATCCACGTCGACAGCACCCCGATCTCGACCGGACAACTGTGCCGAGTACTCGATCGGGCGGCATCGTGAAACCCGCGCCCTTCACCTATTTCCGCCCTGATTCGGTCGGTGAAGCCCTCGAGCAGCTGGCGTGTCATCCCGACGCCAAGTTGATGGCGGGCGGTCAATCCTTGATGGCGTTGATGAACTTGCGGCTGGCCCGGCCGAGCGTGATCATCGACATCGGCAGGCTGGTCGAGCTCGAGCGCATCTTCGACGACACCGACGATCTGATCCTCGGCGCGCTGGTCACCCATCGCACCGTCGAAGTCGATCCGCTGATCGCCGCGCGCACTCCCTTGCTGTCGGCCGCTGCCGGCCATATCGGGCATATCGGAATCCGCAACCGAGGCACACTGGGCGGATCGGTGGCGCATGCCGACCCGGCAGCTGAAATGCCCTTGGCCACTGTGGTCCTCGGCGCCACATTTCACACCGAATCGGCGACCGGGGGCCGGCGGGCGATTGCCGCCGAGGACATGTTCGTGTCGTTCTACACCAGTGCCCTGGCACCTGACGAGATGATCACCTGGGTGTCACTTCCTGCCATCCGGCGCGGCCAGGGCTGGGGTTTCGTGGAATACGCCCGGCAGCACGGTGATTACGGGCTGTCGGGCGCCGGTTGCCTGCTGGGTATAGGCCACGACGGCCGGATCGAATCGTTGCGCGCCGGTGTGCTCGCGGCGGCGGACCGGCCGCTGCTGTTCAAGGGCGATGATGCAATCGGCGAGCGTCCTTCGTCACGGTTGTGGCGAGCACTGGCAGAGCGGTGGGCCGGCACTGTGCAACCGGCTTCTGACGATCCGGACTACTGCCGACGGTTGTGTGCCGCGGCGTTGGCGCAATCGCTCACCGAAGCCCAACGGCGTATCGACAAGGGACCGGAGGCCGCCCATGGTGTCAACTGAGAGGCAGACAGCCGATACGTCCAAACCGACTGTGGGCGTGCCGATATCAGCCGTTGTCAACGGCAGGCTGATCCAGCGCACCGTGGTACCCCGGCTGACGTTGGCCGATTTTCTGCGTGACGAGCTGGGCCTGACGGGTACGCACCTGGGCTGCGAACACGGAGTGTGCGGTGCATGTTCGGTATTCCTCGACGGTCAGAGTGTGCGTGCCTGCCTCATGTTGGCGGTGCAGATCGACGGCATGCGGGTGACAACGGTTGAAGGCCTCGAGGCGTTCGAGGAAACCGGGCGGCTGCGTGAGGCGTTTTCCGAACGAGGGGGTTTGCAGTGCGGTTTCTGCACACCGGGTTTTCTCGTCACTGCCGTCGAGCTACTGCGCGATCCGGACACTGAGAAGCCGCTGACCGAGGATTCGGTCCGAGAGGCATTGTCGGGCAACATCTGTCGCTGCACCGGTTATCAGGGCATCGTGCAGGCAGTACTGGACGCCGCCGATCAGTCCGGGTGATGACGCTCCGGCCGCGGTCTGACGGCAGCGCCGTGGTGGGTCGACCGTTTCGCACTCCCGAACTCCTGCGTCCCGTCGGCAACAGCCGGTGGGGGATGGCGGCCGCACTGGCGGTGGCGCTGGGCGCTGTCCTGGCCGGCACCGCGTTGTCTGGCCGTGCCGAATGGGGATCGGGGGTGGGCCTGGGTTTCGTGCTGATCGCCGTTCCCGAGATCCCCGCCACGTGGCCATCGGCGCTTCGCACCATGGGCGTGAGGGCCGTGACCGTGTTGGCGGGCGGAGCGCTCGTAATCGCGTGTGCGCACAACACCGTCGCGCTGGCCGGGTTGACCATGGGGGCGGCGATCGCGGGCGCGCTGATTCCTGGCGTCGGTGCGACTGCCGGCTTGGCGGTGGTGCTGATGTCGATCGACCTGGATCAGCACGCCACGAGTACCGCGGCACTGTGGCCTTACCTCGTCGGCATCGTCATCGTGTTCGCGAGCTGGGCGGTCTGGTTCGCGATTTCTCGCCTGCGGCGTCGGGCCGAGGAAGAGCCACTCCCGCGGGCCTCCGCGGCCAGTGTGGGTCATGCGGCTCGGGTTGGGGTAGCGGTGGGACTTGCGGTGTCGGTGGCGGCGTTGTTGCCTGCGGACATGGTCGGCGGCCACTGGTTGGTCACCAGCGTGCTGTTGACGATCCAGCCGAGCCGGGCCCAGACGGGTTTGCGGTTGGCTCAGCGGCTTTCGGGCAACGCTGTCGGTGCCGTGATCGCCGCGGTGCTGCTGGGGACACAGCCATCTGCACCGGTGGTGATCGGGTTGACGGTGGCGCTTTTCCTGATCGCGATGGCGTTACGGCCCGTCAACTACACCTGGTGGGCGATCACCGGACCACCGGTGCTGCTGGTGATCAGTGAATACCCGAACCTGTTCCCCTGGTACGAAGGCGCCGTGCGGCTCGTGATGAATTTCGTGGGTGCGCTCATCGTGGTGCTGATGGTGTTCGTCGCACCGTTGGTCGTGCCGACGTGGTTGCAGCGCAGAGAATTCCGGCTCGGCCGCGGCGGCGATGTCCCGAGCCGTACGTGACAGATCTTGCATTGCGCTATGCCGATCCGGCACGTTCGGATAGTGTATACAAAATCCAACGCTGGGAGGGTTTGTGACCACACTGCTCGTGGAGGACATCGGACTGCTCGTGTGCGGCGATGCGACGCCGGCCGTGCGTGATACCACGTTGCTGATCGAGGACGGACGCATCGCCGGGATCGGCGTCGACCATCCCGCCCCCGACAACGTGTTGTCAGCCGGCGGACTGACCGTCATGCCCGGCCTCGTCGACGGGCACGTGCATCCGACCTTCGGCGAATGGACGCCGGCGCAGAACTCGATCGGCTGGATCGGCAACTACCTCCAGGGCGGCACCACCTCGATGGTGTCAGCCGGTGAATTGCACATCCCCGGCATCGATTTCGGGGCACTGACGCCGGAACTCGTCCTGAGCATCGCGGTCACGTCCAAACACACCACCGGGCGGTCCCGCCCGTCGGGCGTCAAAGTGAACGCCGGCACCATGCTGCTCGTGCCGGGCATGACCGAGGAGCACTTCGACCGCGCCCACCGCGAAGGCGTCGAACACCTCAAGTTCATCTTCTACGACTGGAACCGGCTGGGGGACGGCGAGGCCCAGCGTTACGTCGAATGGGCGCATGACCGTGGCATGACCGTCAAGATGCACTCGGGTGGAGTGTCGCGGTCCGGATCGAGCCGGGTGGCCGGCCGGGACGTCGTCGTCGCGGTACGTCCGGACATCGTCGGCCACATCTCCGGCGGGCCGATCCCGCCGCCCGACGAGGACATCGTGGCGATCATCGCCGACCTGCCCTCGGCCCACGTCGAGGTGTGCAGCTCGATGAACTACCGCGCCACCAAACTCGTGGTCGACCAACTGTCCGCACGCGGTGAACTGAGCCGGCTCACGCTCGGCACCGACACCCCCGGCGGCACCGGCGTGATCCCGCGAGGCATGCTGCGCAACATCTGCTTCCTCGCCTCGATCTGCGGCGTCGACCCGCTGCACGCCGTCGCGGCAGCCACCGGTCAGACGGCCCGCGCCCACGGCCTCGACACCGGGGTGCTCGCCGAAGGCCGGCCGGCCGACCTGCTGGTCCTCGGGCCGGTCACCGGATCGACTGCCGACGATGCGCTGGAATGTTTTGCCCTCGGCGACCTGCCCGGGATCGCGACCGTGCTGGTCGACGGTGTCCCGCTGGTCAAGACCCGTAGTGAACAAACCCCACCGCCCAGCCGGGCGGTGCGGTGGCGCGGCGAGCCCGTTCCGACCGCAAAGTCCACGACGCATCGCGTCGGGTGCTGCTGAACCGATAATCACCAGGGGTGTTGACCTACGAAGGCGCCGGCGAAATGCATAGTCTGATCGTCGGGCAGGACCTCACCGGAATTGCCGCGTTGCGCTGACAACTCGGCGTCGCGCGTACCGTCCACCCACCGCGAGCTCAGGAGGCCAGGTGGCCAGTTCCCACCGTGAAGGCATCGACGAATACTTCTGTAGGACCGTGTCCGAGTTGACCGGGACCGATAATCAGCCGTGGCCGCAGGGGTCGGCGCTGACCGCGCGGGATGCGTTGGCGCTCTTCGATGCTCAACTGGGTAGCCGACACCTGGATCTGGCGGCCCGATGGTTGCGGGCCCGCGGCACGGGCTACTACACCATCGGCTCGTCAGGCCATGAAGGCAACGCGGCGGTGGCTGCCGCCCTGCGCCCGACCGATCCGGCGCTGCTGCATTACCGCTCCGGTGGCTTCTACCTGGCCCGCGCCGCCCAGGTCGGCGGCACCGATCCGGTGTGTGACGTGTTACTCGGAATGGTCGCAGCGAAAGACGAGCCCATCGCGGGTGGGCGGCACAAAGTGTTCGGCCGTCATGACCTGAACGTCATTCCGCAGACCTCGACGATCGCCTCACATCTCCCACGTGCACTCGGCGTTGCCTTTTCGATCGCCCGGGCCCGCAAGCTCGGTGTGGCGTGCCCGTGGCCGGACGATGCGCTGACGGTGTGCAGTTTCGGTGATGCCTCGGTGAATCACTCGACCGCGGTGGGTGCGATCAATGCCGCGCTGCATGCCTCCTACCAGGGGCTGCCCATGCCGCTGTTGTTCGTCTGCGAAGACAACGGCATCGGGATAAGCACGAAGACGCCGCGGGGGTGGGTGGCACGGACCTACGCCCATCGTGAGGGGCTGCAGTATTTCGCTGCCGACGGCTGTGATCTGGTCGCGGCCTTCGATAAGGCGGTGGCGGCCGCACAGTGGGTACGTAGCCACCGCAAACCTGCCTTCCTGCACCTGAGCACAGTCCGGTTGATGGGCCACGCCGGGTCGGACTATGAACCCGGTTACCGAAGGCCGGATGACATCCTGGCCGACTACGATCGCGACCCGGTTCTCAACACCGCCAGAATCCTTGTCTCACATGGCGTCTTGACGCCGGTCGAGGCCGTCGACCGGTATGAGGCGAAACGCCGAGAGGTGATCGGGTTGGCCGATGAGCTCAGCCGGTCCGCACAACTCGACAGTGCCCCGGCCGTGGTGAAACCTTTGCGTGACACTCTCGACGACGCTCGGGCAGTTTCGGTCACCGGTCCCGGCGAGCCCGGCGGCGCACCCTTGACGTTGGCGCTGGCCATCAACCGTGCCTTGAAAGATGTGTTGGTCCAACATCCGGAGACGATCGTGTTCGGTGAAGATGTTGCGCACAAGGGTGGGGTGTACGGCGTCACCCGCGGCTTGCAGAACACGGCCGGGCCCGCCCGGGTGTTCGACACGCTGCTGGACGAACAGACCATTCTGGGTCTGGCGCTGGGCGCCGGAATCTCGGGTCTGGTGCCGATCCCGGAGGTCCAGTACCTGGCGTACTTGCACAATGCCGCCGATCAGATCCGCGGCGAGGCAGCCACTCTGCAGTTCTTCTCCAATCGCCAGTACCGCAACCCGATGGTGGTGCGAATTGCGGGCTACGGCTACCAGAAGGGTTTCGGCGGGCATTTCCACAACGACAATTCGATCGCTGCGATCCGCGACATCCCCGGTGTGGTGATCGCCTCGCCGGCCCGGCCCGACGATGCCGCGGCCATGCTGCACACGTGTGTGGGTGCCGCGAAATCAGCCGGGGCGGTGTGCATCTACCTCGAACCGATCGCGCTGTACCACACCAAGGACCTCTATGCGGATGGCGATCAGCAATGGCTGGCGGCTTATCCGGAGCAACCGGTCCGCATCGGGCGGGCCCGCACCTACGGCGAGGGCGCCGATCTGACGATTCTGACCTTTGGCAACGGAGTGTGGATGAGCCTGCGGGTGGCGCGCCGTCTGGCCGAGGCCGGCATCGCCGCGCGGGTGGTCGATCTGCGTTGGTTGGCGCCGCTGCCGGTGGAGGACATGCTGCGCGAGGCGGAGGCGACCGGACGGGTGCTCATCGTCGACGAGACCCGTCACAGCGGCGGGGTGGGAGAAGCGGTGCTGGCCGAACTCGTGGACGGGGGCTACACCGGCCGGATGCACCGGGTGGCCAGCGCCGACAGTTTCATCCCGCTCGGCGATGCCGCACTGCAGGTGCTGCTGTCCGAGGACACCATCGAGGACGCTGCGGTCAACCTGGTCACCCAACGGGCTTGATAGCTTGACCGGATGGCAGAACCTGTGACGCCCGACCCCACCAGGCCGCTGGCGGGGGTCCGGATCATCGAGATCTCGAGTTTCGTCGCGGTGCCACTGGCCGGCATGACGCTGGCTCAGTTGGGCGCCGAGGTGGTGCGGGTCGATCCCGTCGGGGGCGCCGCCGACTATCACCGCTGGCCGCTCACCGACGAGGGTGAGAGCATCTACTGGGCCGGCCTGAACAAAGGGAAACGCTCGGTGGCCGCCGACCTGCGCTCAAGTGAGGGTCAGGGGTTGGTGCAGCGGCTGATCGCCGAGGCGGGTGTGCTTATCACGAATGTGGCTGGGCGACAGTGGCATTCCTACGACGTCCTGTCCGGGTTGCGGCCCGACCTGATCCACGTCGAGGTGTCCGGGCGCGCCGACGGCGGCACCGGGGTGGATTACACCGTCAACGCCGGGTTGGGTTTCCCACTCGTGACCGGGCCGGCGCAGCTGTCCACCCCGGTCAACCACGTACTGCCGGCCTGGGATGTCAGCTGCGGACTGTACGTGGCGCTCGCGGTGAGCGCCGCACTGCGTCACCGCGATTCCACCGGTGTGGGCGCACGGATCAGCATTCCGCTGGAAAACGTCGCGCTCGCCACCGCGGGAAATCTCGGATTTTTGACCGAGGTGATGGTCAACGGCACGGGTCGCGAACGTCTGGGCAACACGCTGTATGGCACCTACGGGCAGAACTTCACCAGCAGCGACGGCGTCGGGTTCATGCTCGTGGCGCTGACCGGCCGGCACTTCCGTGACCTCACCGAGGTCACCGGGACCACCAAAGCCGTTGCTGCCCTTGCCGAGGCCCTCGGTGCCGACTTCACCGACGAGGGGCAGCGCTACACCCACCGCGACGCGCTCACCGGTCTGTTCACGCTGTGGTTCAGCGAGCACACCGCCGAGGAGATCAGCGCCGCACTGTCGGGTACGTCGGTGTTGTGGGAGCGCTACCGCAGCTTCGCCGAGGTCGCCGTCGATGAGCGGGTGGTGTCCAACCCGCTGTTCACCCCGCTGGAGCAACCACGCATCGGCACCTACCTGGCGCCAGGATTGCCGGTGTCGATCGGTGGAATGTATCCGCCGGCCGTCGCGGCGCCCGCCCTCGGTGACGACACCGTCGCGGTGCTGACCGAACATCTCGGGCTGAGTACCGAAGACATCGCCGCGCTTACCGAAAGCGGCGCTGTCGCAACAGGTTCTGACGATTCGTGAGCGCTTTGCTCGAGCTGCTGGACCTGCAGGCCGCCGGTGAGGTGTTCATCGGCAAGGCCAGTGGGCCGGGCGGCAAGCGTGCCTACGGTGGCCTGTTGGCTGCGCAGAGTCTGGCGGCCGCCTGCCGCACCGTGGGCGACGATCGGTCACCGACCAACCTGCACCTACAGTTCCTGCGCGGCGGGGATGCCGGAGAGGCTGCCGAGTACCGGGTGCAGGAGGTGTACGACGGGCGCACCGCCTCGACCCGGCGCGTCGAGTCGTATGAGCACGGCCGGATGCTGACGACGGCCACGGCGTCCTTCGCGACCGCATTGGCGGGTCCGGAGCACGGCAGGGTGGCGGTGTCGCACGATCCCGACGCGCTGCCGCAGACCGGCCCACCCGGGCCCGCGCCCTCATTGCCCCTCGACGAATTCGACATCCGCGTCCTCGACGAGGGATCCGGCGAGGAATTCGTCCGGCGAATGTGGTGGCGCGTCACCACGGCGCTGCCCGATGATCCGTTGGTGCACACGCTGATCGCGGTCTACATCACCGACCTGTACGGGATCGATCCGGCGCTGGCCGTGCACGGGCACAGCATGCGGTCCCGCAGTCACCGCAGCGGCACCACAGATTCGTCGATCTGGTTTCACCAGCCGGTGCGGGCGGGGGAGTGGAATCTGTTGGAATCCCGCTCACCGGCGGCCGCGCGGGGCCGTGGAGTCATCACATCGAGTTTGGTTTCAGCCGACGGAGCCGTCACGGCCACGCTGGTGCAGGAGGGCCTGGTCGCCGAGCGGTGAAAGAGCGGCGGAGGCGCTGCCTGTGGATGAACTCTGCGCTGGGGATAACTCGCCCGGTCTGAGCCCGTTCTGTCGGACCATGTCGGCACGGTCTGGGCATGGATTCCTTGACACGAGCCGAGATCGGGGCACTGGGTGAGCAGTTGGCCGTCGAACATCTGACGGCACAGGGTTTGCGGCCGTTGGTGCGCAATTGGCGATGCCGTTATGGCGAGCTGGATGTGATCGCCGAGGAGGTCGCCACCAACACCGTGGTGTTCGTGGAGGTCAAAACCCGCACCGGTGACGGGTTCGGCGGGATCGCCGAGGCGGTCACCGCGCAGAAGGTGCGCCGGATCCGGCGGTTGGCGGCGCTGTGGTTGGTCGAGCAAAAGGTTCGGTACGCGGCGTTGCGTATCGACGTGATCGGGATCCGCATCGGGCGCCGCCGAGAACCCGAACTCACCCACCTCAAGGGGGTGGGCTGAAATGGGTTTGGGCAGAGCGTATTCGGTTGCGGTGCGCGGGGTCGACGGCGTGATCGTGGAGATCGAGGCCGACATCGCCTCGGGGTTACCCGGTGTGCACCTGGTGGGCTTGCCCGACACGGCGTTGCAGGAATCACGAGACCGCGTTCGGGCGGCGATCACCAACTGTGGCAACGAATGGCCCATGTCGCGGTTGACGCTGGCGTTGTCACCGGCGACGTTGCGCAAAGTCGGGTCGGTCTACGATTTGGCCTTGGCGGCGGCCGTGCTTTCGGCGCACACCAAGACGGTCTGGGCGCGTCTGGAGAAGGCGGTGCTGTTGGGGGAACTCGCCCTCGACGGCCGGGTCCGCCCGATCCACGGTGTGCTGCCCGCGGTGCTGGCCGCCAAGCGGGAGGGCTGGCCGACGGTGGTGGTGCCCGTCGACAACCTGGCCGAGGCCAGCCTGGTCGACGGAATCGAGGTGTGCGGGGTGCGTTCCCTGCGCCAATTGCAGGCCTGGTTGGCCGGTAAAGGTCATCTCGCCGGCCGCGTCGTGGCGTCGGGGCGCGCACCGGAGCCGGTGGCGGATCTGGCCGATGTGGTCGGCCAGGCCCAGGCGCGCTATGCCGTCGAGGTAGCCGCGGCGGGCGCCCATCATCTGATGCTGACCGGGCCACCGGGCATCGGGAAGACCATGTTGGCACAGCGGCTCCCGGGCTTGTTGCCACCGTTGTCCTTTCAGGAATCGCTGGAGGTGACGGCGATCCACTCGGTGGCCGGATTGTTGGCCGGCGATACGCCGTTGATCACCCGACCGCCTTTCGTGGCGCCGCATCACACCGCGAGTGTGGCGGCGTTGGTGGGTGGCGGCAGTGGGTTCGCGCGTCCCGGCGCAGTCAGCCAGGCACACCGGGGCGTGCTCTTTCTCGACGAATTCGCCGAGATGGGTTCGAGCACACTGGAGGCGTTGCGAACCCCGTTGGAAGACGGTGAGATCCGATTGGCTCGTCGCGGCGGGGTGGCGTGTTATCCGGCACGGTTTCAGTTGATCCTTGCGGCCAACCCCTGTCCGTGTGCTCCACCCAAACCGGTCGACTGCACGTGTTCGGCCCAGGCGCGGTTGCGTTATCGAGGCAAGTTGTCGGGTCCGCTGGTGGATCGCGTCGACCTGCGGGTGCAGTTGAATCCGGTGAGCGCCGGGGCGTTCACACCCCAGGCCGAGGAATCGAGCGCCGAGGTGCGTGAGCGGGTCGCGATGGCCCGTCTCGCCGCCCAGGACCGTTGGAGAACATACGGATTCAGCACCAACGCCGAAGTCAGCGGTCCATTGCTGCGGCGAAAATTCCGGTTGCCCAAAGCCGTGATGGCACCGTTGCGGTCCGCGGTCGAGCGCGGCGTCATCAGTATCCGCGGCGCGGACCGGTGTTTGCGGGTGGCCTGGACCCTGGGCGATCTGGCCGGGCGGACCATGCCCGCGCGTGAGGACGTGGCAACGGCCTTGAGCTTCCGTGAGGCCGGAGGTGTGGCATGACCGACGAGGTGCGGCGCGCGTGGGCCTACCTGTCCCGGGTCGCCGAGCCGCCGTGCCCGGAATTGACGGCCTTGGTCAAGCAGGTGGGTCCGGTTGAGGCGGCCGAGCGGGTCAAATCCGGCGCCATCGAAACCAGCTTGCTGAGCCGGGTTGAGGCGCGTCGTGAATCGGATCGAGCAGAACGAGATCTGGACACGCTCGACCGGATGGGCGGTCGGCTGATCACGCCTGACGACGACGAGTGGCCGTTGCTGCAGTTCCGCGCCTTCGCGGGGCGGACAGGAAACAAGCGTCCCAACGGCCATCCGCCACTGGTGCTGTGGGCCAGCGGGCCCGCGCGGCTCGACGAGGTGACACAGCGTGCGGCGGCGATCGTCGGCACGCGAGCGGCCACGGCCTACGGCGAGCACGTCGCGGCCGACCTTGCTGCCGGCCTGGCCGAACGCGAGGTGACCGTGGTGTCCGGCGGCGCCTATGGCATCGACGGGGCCGCGCACCGCGCTGCGCTGGCGTGTGAGGGCGTGACTGTCGCGATCGTGGCCGGCGGGATCGACAACCCGTACCCGTCCGGTCACAGCGCGCTGTTCCACCGGATCCGCCAAGAATGCCTTCTGATCAGCGAATATCCGCCGGGTGTCCCGCCAGGGCGGCTGCGGTTTCTCACCCGCAACCGGTTGGTGGCCGTCCTTTCCGGTGCGACCGTGGTGGTGGAAGCCGGGCTGCGCAGTGGCGCGGCGAACACTGCGTCGTGGGCCAAGCTGCTGGGCCGATCGGTGTGTGCGGTGCCCGGACCGGTGACCTCGGCCGCCTCGGCGGGGTGTCACGTCTTGCTCCAGCAGAAGGACACGCATCTCGTCGGGCGTGCCGAAGAGATCGTCGAACTCGTCGGGCACATCGGGGAACTGGCGTGCGAACCCGAACATCCGACCGGACCGCTCGACGGGCTCGCGCCGGACGAGAAACGCGTGTACGACGCGCTGCCGGCGCGCGGTGCGCACACCGTGGACGAGATTGCGGTGCTTGCCGCGCTTCCGCCCCATCAAGTGCTGGGGCCGTTGACGATGTTGGAGCTCAACGGTCTGGTCGAAAGCTCCGACGGATGCTGGCGGATCGTGCGTCGACGTCGACGTCGGCCTCGCGCATCGGCGGGCGAGACGTGCTCGTCGGCGTAAGCCCGCGGGGCGAAATCGCGCCGATCGGCTGTGGGCAGAGCGACCCGGTGTTAGCTTCGAATGATCAGGTGAACTCACAACCCCGGCATGCCGACATCCCACCGGGCGACGCCGGGGATGGGGGGTGGATATGAGTACCGCAGCTGACCGCGCCGCCCAACTGAACTTGGTCGGACGCCTGAAATCGGCGTATCCCGAGCTGCCCGACGCGCCGACGCCGGACCTACTCGATCACGATCGGCTCATCGCCTACCTCAAGCCGGTGCATGACGTCGGGGGCGAGCCGGATGCTCCGATGAAGTACGAGAACAAGGAATACGAGTACTGGGAGCACATGACCTACGTCATGTGTGAAGTCCTCGGCTGGCGCGGCATCTGGCTGTCCGAGGAACGACGCCGAATGTGCAACGTCGACGTCGGACGCGCCGTTTATCAGGGCTTTCCGTACTACGGCCGGTGGCTCGTGTCGGTGGCGCGGGTCCTCATCGAAAAGCACCACATCGGTTTGACCGAACTGTCCGAGCGCATGGCAGAAGTCCAGGAACGTTACGCCGGCGGGCTGTCCGGCGCGCTCCCGGAGGCCCGGCCCAAAAGCGTTGGGGATGGCTCGAAGATCGAGCGCAACAGCCACATCACCCACGCCAAGGGCAAAGGTGATCCGCAGGTCTATGCGGGCCGTGCGGGACCACCCAGGTTTCAGGTCGGCGACGCGGTGCTCGTCCGCGAACTCCCCGTGATTTTCTACACGCGCACACCCGAATACGTTCGCGGCGCCCGCGGCGAAATCGCCGCGGTGGCCTACGAGAGTCCGGCCGCCGAGGACGAAACCTGGGACCGCACCGACGCCCAACCCGAATGGTTCTACGTGGTGAGCTTTTCGATGGCTGACTTGTGGGACGGCTACACCGGAACGGCCACGGACACGTTGAGAACCGAGATCCCCGAGCACTGGTTGCAGGCAGCCGGCTGACGGCTTCGGGCGATCAGCCTCCGCACGAAGGACACACCATGGCAGAACACGATCACGACCACGATCACGAGCGCACCGTCAAGCCCATGGTCGACGAGATCACCGACTTCGAGGTCCTCGAGATCGCACTGCGCGAATTATGTATCGAGAAAGGGATTTTCACCGCCGAAGAGCACCGTCTGTTCACCGAGTTCTCCGAACAGATCGGACCGACTCCGGCCGCGCGGCTGGTGGCCCGTGCCTGGCTGGATCCGGAGTTCAAACAACTCGCCGTCGACGAGCCGATGACGGCGAGTAAAGAAGTCGGCGTCGACTGGCTGGAGCCCACCGGCTTCGGCACCCCCAGCGACTTCACCGCGTTTCAGATTCTCGAAGACACCCCGACGGTGCACCATGTGATCGTCTGCGCGTTGTGCTCGTGCTACCCGCGCCCGATCCTCGGCAACTCACCCGAGTGGTATCGCACCCCCAACTATCGCCGCCGGATGGTGCGATGGCCGCGGCAGGTCCTGGCCGAGTTCGGGCTTTACCTGCCCGACACCGTCGAAGTGCACGTACAGGATTCGAATCAGAAGCACCGCTTCATGGTGATGCCCATGCGCCCCGAAGGAACCGACGGCTGGACCGAGGACCAGCTCACCGAGATCATCACCCGCGACTGCCTCATCGGTGTGGCACTGCCGAAAGCCGGTGTGACAACCAACGTCATCACCCGCACCCGGGCCGCCGTCCACCCCGCGAAATGAACATCGGAGCGGGTTGATGAACCGATGGGATGAGCCGGCACCTGTCGATGACGACCCGATCCCGACGCTGGCGAAGATCGTGGCGCGCAACCAGGTGTGGCCACTGATGGCCGCGAAATACGGCGTCGAGAATCTGGTTCCCCCGTGGAAGACCAGCCTTGACGGCCTCTGCGACGCACTCGACCACGCCGCGGACGAGACGGGTGTCCCGAACTTCGCACAGCGCCGCGACGAGGAAGACCAGCTTTCGTCGACGCTGTATGCCGACCTGCCTTACCCCGAGAACCAACTGGTGGCCCTGGCGCACTCGCTGCTGGCTCGCGGGGTGATCACGGAATCGGAGTTGGGAGAACGTCTGGCTGCGGTCCGGGCGAGGCTCGAAGCCTGAGCTGACGTAGTCCCCGGGTCGCGCTGTGGTCTCCGTATAGTCGAGAGGTCGGCTGATGAACGACCGGCAGACGATCTTGGAGGCGGTATGGCAGGACGACCCCTACACACGTTTCAGGTGGTGCACCGCGAGCAGTTGACCGATCACATGGTCAGGTTGGTGCTTGGCGGGGCGGGCAGCGGGACAGGTTTCGACACGTTCTCGCCCAGCGAATTCACCGATTCCTACGTCAAGATCGCCATCGTCCCAGACGGCGTCGACGTCGCGGCCCTGCCACAACCCTTGACGCTGGACAGCTTTCAGGAGCTGCCGGCCGAACAGCGTCCGACCGTGCGTACCTACACGGTGCGCAAGGTCGACAGCGAGCGGGGTGAGATCACCATCGACTTCGTCGTGCACGGCGAGCAAGGGGTGGCGGCGCCGTGGGCTGCGGCCGCCGAACCGGGCCAGCCGGCTTACCTGATGGGTCCCGGCGGTGCCTATGCTCCCGACCCGGAGGCCGACTGGCACCTTTTCGCCGGTGACGAGGCCGCGTTGCCGGCGATCGGCGCTGCTTTGGAGGCGTTGCCCGCCAACGCGATTGGTCACGCGTTCATCGAGGTCGCCGGACCCGACGATGAGGTCGAGCTGACGGCTCCCGACGGTGTCAAGGTGAACTGGATCTATCGAGGTGGTCGGGCCGACCTCGTCGGCGACGAACGCGCCGGGGACAACGCACCGCTGATCGCCGCGGTCAAGGGCGCGGCGTGGCTGCCGGGCCAGGTGCAGGTCTTCATCCACGGTGAGGCCCAGGCCGTCATGCACAATCTGCGTCCCTACATTCGCAAGGAGCGCGGCGTCCCGGCGAAATGGGCGGCGTCGATCTCCGGGTACTGGCGGCGTGGACGCACCGAGGAGACCTTCCGTCAATGGAAGGCTGAGCTGGCAAAAGCCGAGGCCGACACCGCGAGCTGAGACCGGACGCGCAGCCGGGATGGCAAGGTAGCCATCATGGCGTACGGCGATTTTCAACTTGAGATCTACCTGCAGGGGCTGTCCGGCGTAATGCCGACCATGCCGATGGACTATGCGGCGCTGGAGGCCAAGGCGCAGGCGGCCATGCCGGCGTCGGTGTGGTCATATGTCGCCGGCGGGGCCGGTGACGAGCGGACCCAGCGGGTCAATCGGACCGCCTTCGACCGGTGGGGGCTGATACCTCGGATGCTCAACGCTCACCGGGACCGCGACCTGTCGGTGGAGATGTTCGGGCTCACGTTGCCCTCGCCGTTGTTCATGGCGCCGATCGGAGTGTTGGGTATCTGCGGGCAGGATGGCCACGGTGATCTGGCCGGCGCGCGCGCTGCCGCACGCACCGGGGTGCCGATGGTGTTGTCCACGCTCACCGAAGACCCGCTGGAAGACGTCGCAACCGAATTCGGTGACACCCCAGGCTTTTTCCAGCTGTACACCCCGACCGACAGAGAGCTGGCCGCGAGTCTCGTCCAGCGCGCCGAGGCGGCCGGGTTCAAGGGCATCGTCGTCACCCTGGACACCTGGGTTCCCGGCTGGCGCCCACGGGACCTGTCCACCTCGAACTTCCCGCAGCTACGCGGTAAGTGCCTGGCCAACTACACCAGCGACCCGGTGTTCCGGGCCGGGCTGCCGCAGCCACCCGAAGAGAATCCGCAGGCCACCGTGCTGCGCTGGGTGAGCCTGTTCGGTAATCCGTTGACGTGGGACGACCTGCCGTGGCTGCGGTCGTTGACGAAACTGCCGCTCATCCTCAAGGGCATCTGCCATCCCGACGACGTGCGACGGGCCAAAGACGGCGGCGTCGACGGTATCTACTGCTCGAATCATGGTGGGCGCCAGGCCAACGGCGGGCTACCCGCGATCGACTGTCTGCCGGGCGTGGTCGAGGCGGCCGACGGGTTGCCGGTGTTGTTCGACTCGGGAATCCGCCACGGGGCCGACATCGTCAAGGCGCTGGCGCTGGGGGCGACCGCGGTGGGGGTGGGGCGCCCGTATGCCTATGGGCTGGCGCTCGGTGGCGTCGACGGCATCGTGCACGTGCTCCGCACGTTGCTGGCCGAGGCTGATCTGATCATGGGCGTCGACGGGTATCCGACCCTGGCCGATCTCACGCCCGAGGCGCTGCGGCGCGTCGACCACGGCTGAAATGGGGTAATCGGCTACTCGTGTCCGGGCCGCCCGCCGGGGGTGAGGATGAATTGCGCGGCGATGGTTGCACCGTCGCCCACCGACTCACCGTCTTCGGGGAGGATGACCGATGCCGCAACGGACGCAACTGCCGCCGCTGACACCCGCGGCCACCCTCGACGACGTCGTCGACACGATCGATGCGGTGATCGGCTGGTCGATCGAAAACATCAGCCGGCTGGGCTATTTCGCCGCCCTGTACAAACGCATCACGATCGCCGTACGCACGGCCGTGGCCGACGGGGTGTTCGACGACGGCGAGCGTCTGCAGCGGCTCGATGTGGCGTTCGCCAACCGGTACTTCGACGCGCTCAACGGACATTTCCATCCCGGACGGTTCGCCAAACCCACCCGGGCCTGGCGAGTGACGTTCGACGCGGCGGTCGATCCCGCACCCATCGTGCTGCAGCACATGCTGGCCGGCATCAACGCCCATATCGGCCTCGACCTGGGCATCGTGGCATCGGCGGCGACGCGACCCGACCGGCTGTGGGAGTCGAAGGCCGATTTCGACCGGATCAACGCCGTACTCGCCAGCCAGGTCAACGGGATCGTGACCGACATCAACGACCTGTCACCGGCTTTGGCCGATGTCTACGCAGTGCTCATGGACAACCAGATCGTCCTGATCAACGAGGCGGTACGGGCATTCCGCGACGACGCCTGGCGGTTTTCGACCCTGCTGGCCGTCCAACCTGCCCTCACCCGGCCCCTCACCATCCGATTGCGCGATCACCGGATCGCCAAGCAGGGCGGCCTCATCTTCGAGCCCCCAGGGATGGTGGGCCTCATCCAATGGGCGGTGAACGCGGTCGCCGCGCAGGAGAGCCGTGACGTGGTCAAGAACATCCGCGTGCTCGACGAGATCGCCTCGACGCCGGCGCCGATCGCCACGGCATTGTGACTCGAAGACAAAGGTGAGCCGGGACGTCACACTGCGGAAGCGGCGCGGCGCGTCGGGTGGACACCGCCACGGGATCTGACACGGTGAGGGAATGGAGTCCGTGCTCGAGCAGTTCGACGCATATCTGGGGCTGGAGCGCGGCCATTCCGACCACACCCGTCGCGCGTATCGGGGTGACCTGACGGCCCTGTTCGATTTCGTCGAGCACCGCACCGGGGAACGGGCGATCTCGCGGCTGAGCCTGCCGCTGCTGCGGTCCTGGTTGGCCGCGCAGGCGGGAGCCGGAACGGCGCGCGCCACACTCGCCAGGCGTACCTCGTCGGTGAAGACCTTCACGGCGTGGGCGGTGCGGCGCGGCCTGCTCGACACCGATCCGGCGGTGCGACTGCAGGTCCCCAAGGCGCGCCGCGCGCTGCCCGCGGTTCTGCGGCGAGATCAAGCGCTCGACGCCCTGCACGCATTGGATTCCGGTGCACAGCAAGGGGATCCGCTGGCTTTGCGCGACCGGTTGATCGTCGAGATGCTCTACGCCACCGGTATCCGGGTCAGCGAGTTGTGCGGCCTGGACATCGACGACGTCGATACCTCGCGGCGTGTGCTGCGCGTGCTGGGCAAGGGCAACAAGCAACGCACGGTGCCGTTCGGTGAACCCGCGCACGCCGCGTTGACGGCGTGGCTGTCGGAGGGGCGCCCGCACGTGGCCGGCCCGCGATCGGGGCCGGCGCTGCTGCTCGGTGCGCGCGGTGGCCGGCTCGACCCACGGCAGGCGCGCACCGTGGTGCACCAGACGATGTCCGCGGTCGACGGCGCGCCGGACATCGGGCCGCACGGACTGCGCCACAGTGCGGCCACGCATCTACTCGAAGGGGGTGCGGATCTGCGTGTCGTGCAGGAGTTGTTGGGCCACACCTCGCTGGCCACCACGCAGCTCTACACCCACGTCACCGTCGAACGGCTGCGGGCCGTGCACGATCAAGCCCATCCGCGAGCCTGAGTAAGGGGGACTGTGCACGAGCCGGCTGTCGAGCCAACCCGGGCAACCGTCGAATTGCCGTGTGCGCCGGTGTCCTACCTCACCTGGTCCACCGACCCCCAGAATCCCGCGGTGGTGCTGCTGCACGGCGGTGGAGTGGACAGCGCGTCGCTGTCGTGGGGCGGTATCGGTCCACGGTTGGCCCGAGCGGGTTACCGCGTCATCGCGCCGGACCATCCCGGCTACGGTCACAGCCCGGCGCCGCGGCTACCGGTGACGCAGGAACGGCTGGTCGCCTACGTGGGGGAGTTCGTCGATGGACTCGGCCTTCAGCGCTATGCGATCGGCGGGTTGTCACTCGGTGGCGGTATGACCGTCGGCCACGTGCTGGAGCGGCCGGAGGGGGTGACCGGCGCGATGCTGTTGAGCAGTTACGGCCTCATGTCCCGGCTGTCGGGCGGGCCGCTGTCGGGTGTGCGGCAATTGGTCACCTGGGCGACCTTGCGTGCCGGCCTGCTGGGCTGGGCCACCCGTTGGGTGGGCGGGAATCGAAAGGCGATGGTGCGCAGTATGGCCTCGTTGATCACCGATCCCGCCCACCTCACCGATGACCTGATCGACGAGATCATGGCCGCGGCGGGTCGGCCGGACGGCTTTCGGGCGTTCGAGCAATGGCAACGCGACCAGGTCGGCTGGAACCGGCTGCGCACCGACTACACCCCGCGGTTGGCGTCATTTCCGTGCCCGGCGCTCATCGTCCACGGCGAACGTGACCCGGGTGTGCCGGTGGCGTGTGCCCGTACCGCGGCGATGCTGATTCCCGATGCCGAGCTCAAAGTGGTTGCCCGCGCCGGACATTGGGTTCAGCGTGACCAACCGGACATCGTGCTCGACGCGATGGCGAGATTTCTGCACGGCCTGACGGGCCCTGGCGCAACAGGCTGATGCTGTGCGGTGCCGGGTCAACCGCCCAGCGGCTTGAGGCGGATCGGGGTCTCGGCCAGCAGCCCGAGTGGATTGACGTAGTCGGCTCGTGCGGCCGTACCCCACATGGCGCCCCAGTGCAGGCAGGCTGCCGCAGGGCAGCCCGGGTGACCGGTCAGCACGGTGCCGACGAGCTGTCCGGCGGTCACGGTCTGCCCGGGCCGCACCGTGGCCTGCACCGGTTCGTAGCTGGTGCGCAGGCCACCCGGATGGGCAAGAGAGATCACCGGACGTCCGGCCAGTACGCCGGCGAACACCACCGTGCCGGGGCCCGCGGCGTAGACCGGCTGGTCGGGGACGGCCGCCAGATCGACGCCGCGATGGCCACGCGTCCAGTTTGGGGAAGGTGCATCGAATTGCCTGGTCACGACGGGTCGGGGTGACACCGGCCAGCGCAGTCGCACGCCGTCGGCGTGGGCGATGCCCGGCCACGCCCAGGCCAGGAGCAGCACCAGAACTGCCGCGGCGGATCTCACCTCTTCAGTTCAGCGTCTTGTCCCGGCCGCGCGGAAGCCCCGAAACTGGACCTGTGGATGAATCCGTCCGCGTTTGCCGCGTGGTGAAAGCACTCCTGCGCAGCGTGTAAGCTTCTACCCGCAGCTCGCTGAGCGGGCTGACTTCGCGTGTCTGCGCCACAACCTCGTCATCGGGGTCGTACCCGGATGCCGGCGGTCCTGACCTGGGGTTTTCCAGGGCGGGTCCGGCAACCAGCAGGCACCAGGGTCCGGTGTCACCGATACCGGACGACAACCGACAACGACAAGGACATGGCCGACATGGCTGTTGTAACCATGAAGCAGCTGCTGGACAGCGGCGCTCACTTCGGGCATCAGACCCGCCGCTGGAACCCCAAGATGAAGCGATTCATCTTCACCGACCGCAACGGCATCTACATCATCGACCTGCAGCAGACGCTGACCTACATCGACAAGGCATACGAGTTCGTCAAGGAAACCGTCGCCCACGGTGGCAGCGTGCTGTTCGTCGGCACCAAGAAGCAGGCCCAGGAATCCATCGCCGAAGAGGCCACCCGCGTCGGCATGCCCTACGTGAACCAGCGCTGGCTGGGCGGCATGCTCACCAACTTCTCCACCGTGCACAAGCGTCTGCAGCGCCTCAAGGAGCTCGAGGCCATGGAGCAGACCGGTGGCTTCGAAGGTCGCACCAAGAAGGAAATCCTCATGCTCACGCGTGAGAAGAACAAGCTTGAGCGCAGCCTCGGTGGTATCCGCGACATGCAGAAGGTGCCCTCGGCCATCTGGGTCGTCGACACCAACAAGGAGCACATCGCCGTCGGCGAGGCGCGCAAGCTGGGCATCCCGGTCATCGCGATCCTCGACACCAACTGCGATCCCGACGTCGTGGATTACCCGATCCCGGGCAACGATGACGCGATCCGTTCGGCTGCCCTGCTTACCAAGGTCGTGGCTTCCGCCGTGGCCGAGGGCCTGCAGGCTCGCGCCGGCGCCGGTCAGAAGCAGGACGCCGAAGGCGCAGAGCCGCTCGCCGAGTGGGAGCAGGAACTGCTGGCCGGTGCGACCGCAGGTGCCGCCGAGGGCGAGGCCGCTGCGGCACCCGAAACATCCACTGACGCTTCGTAATTCAGGAGAAGTCTTAAATGGCTAACTACACCGCTGCCGACGTCAAGCGCCTTCGGGAGCTGACCGGCTCCGGCATGATGGACTGCAAGAATGCGCTGGCCGAGTCGGACGGCGATTTCGACAAGGCCGTCGAGTTGCTCCGTATCAAGGGCGCCAAGGACGTCGGCAAGCGCGCTGAGCGCGCCACTGCCGAGGGTCTGGTCGCGGCCAAGGACGGCGCGCTGATCGAGCTGAACTCCGAGACGGACTTCGTCGCCAAGAACGCCGAATTCCAGGAGCTCGCCAACCAGGTCGTGGCGGCCGCCGCTGCCGCGAAGGCCGCCGACGTGGAGGCCCTCAAGGGCGCCAAGATCGGTGACACCACCGTCGAGCAGGCCGTCGCCGACCTGTCGGCCAAGATCGGCGAGAAGCTCGAACTGCGTCGGGTCGCCTACTTCGACGGCACGGTCGAGACCTACCTGCACAAGCGGGCCGCGGACCTGCCGCCGGCCGTCGGCGTGCTGGTCGAGTACACCGCCGGCGATGCCGACAAGGGCAAGGAGGCCGCCCACGCGGTCGCCCTGCAGATCGCCGCGCTCAAGGCCAAGTACCTCACCCGTGAGGACGTCCCGGCCGACATCGTCGCCAACGAGCGGCGCATCGCCGAGGAGACCGCGAAGGAAGAGGGCAAGCCCGAGCAGGCGCTGCCCAAGATCATCGAAGGTCGTGTCACGGGCTTCTACAAGGACGTCGTGCTGCTTGACCAGCCGTCGGTGTCCGACAACAAGAAGACCGTCAAGGCCCTGCTCGACGAGGCCGGCGTCACCGTGACCCGCTTCGTGCGGTTCGAGGTCGGCCAGGCCTAGCCGAAGAAGACTCGAGCGGTCTACCAGAACCGCTCGTCGCAAAACCCCGCGCTCATTCCGGCGATCCCGGAAAGTGCGGGGTTTTGTTCATTCGTGACCCGGTTGGTGCCGGGTAGTTGCTTGCCGGCCGGTATCGGCCTTTGCCGGTGTGGGAGTGTGGCAGGTACCAATGGTGGAGGAGGTGAGCATGCGCGTAGGAGTGGTATTTCCGCAGACCGAACTCGGCGGAGATCCCGGCGCAGTGCGCGCCTACGGCCAACGCGTGGAAGAACTGGGCTTCACCCACATCCTGGCGTACGACCACGTGGTCGGGGCCGACCCGGCCGTGCACCGGGACTGGGCCGGGCCGTATGACCTGTACACCACGTTCCACGAGCCCATGGTGATGTTCGGCTATCTGGCGGCGGTCACATCGCTGGAATTGGTGACCGGGGTGATCATCCTGCCGCAACGGCAAGCCGTGCTGGTGGCCAAGCAGGCCGCCGAGGTCGACCTGCTCACCGGTGGCCGCTTCCGGTTGGGCATCGGGCTGGGCTGGAACGCCGTCGAGTATGAGGCGCTGGGCGAGGACTTCGGCAATCGCGGCAAACGATCCGAAGAGCAGGTGGAGCTGATGCGTCGCCTCTGGACCGAATCGTCGGTCACCTTCGAGGGCCGCCACCACACGGTGACCGGCGCCGGCCTGGCGCCGCTGCCGGTGCAGCGCCCGATCCCGGTGTGGTTCGGGGCGGCGTCCCCCCGGGCGTTGGAGCGGGCCGGGCGGCTGGCCGACGGCTGGTTTCCGATGGTCGGTCCGGGGCTCGAACTCGACGACGCGCGCGCCCGGGTCGAACGCGCGGCGATCTCGGTCGGGCGCGATCCGGCCACCATCGGGATGGAGGGGCGCGTGACGTGGTCCGGTGACCCCGAGCAGGCCGCCGCCGGCATCGCCGCGTGGGCCGAGGCCGGGGCCAGTCACGTCACGGTGAACACCATGGGGGCCGGCCTTCGCACGGTCGACGAGCACCTGGCGGCGCTGCAGAGTGTGGCCCGGACGCAGTGACGCGCAGCTTGCTAGCGTCGCAGCATGAGTAGCGGTCCGCGTCCGACGCGAAATGCCTCCACCCGTTGCAGTGCCTTCGGCGACGACGCGCTCGGCGAGCACGATGCTGTGGGCCTGGTCGAAGAACTGCGGGCCGGTCGGGTATCGGCCGCCGATCTGATCGAGGCCGCCATCGCGCGCGTAGAGGCCGTCAATCCCACACTCAACGGGCTGGCGTTCGAGGCGTTCGATCGGGCACATGCCCGCGGTGCCGCCCCCAGCCCGTACGGCGGATTCTTCGACGGTGTCCCGACTTTCGTCAAGGACAACGTCGCGGTGCAGGGCATGCCCACCATGCGCGGTACCGACGCGTGGCAACCGCAGCCGGAGGCGGCCAACGGCGACTTCGCCCGTGCCTACCTGGCTACCGGGCTGGTGCCGCTGGGTAAGACACGGCTCTCGGAGTTCGGGTTCAGCGCGGCGTGCGAACATCCACGGCTGGGCCCGGTGCGCAATCCCTGGAATCCGCGCTACACCGCGGGTGCGTCCTCCTCGGGCTCGGCGGCCTTCGTCGCGTCTGGGGCGGTTCCCATCGCGCATGCCAACGACGGCGGCGGGTCGATCCGCATCCCCGCCGCGTGCAACGGGCTGGTCGGTCTCAAACCCACCCGCGGCCGGCTGCCACAGGATCAGCACCTGCGGTTGATGCCGTTGCGGATCGTCGCCGACGGGGTGCTCACCCGGTCGGTCCGCGACACCGCGGCGCTGTTCCGGGAGATGGAGCGCGTCTACCGCAACCCCAAACTGCCGCCGATCGGTGACGTCAGCCGGCCCGGCAAGCAACGCCTGCGCATCGCGGTGTGCACGCAGTCGATCGTCCACGACGCCGGTCCGGAGATGACGGAGCTCACCCACAAGACCGCGACGCTGCTCGAGGAACTCGGCCACCGGATCTCGGTGATCGGCAATCCCGTACCGGCGCGCTTCAAGGACGACTTCCTGCTGTACTGGGCGTTTCTCGCGTATGCGACGGTGCGCGGCGGCAAGCGGGCGATGGGGCCGACGTTCGATCGCGACAAGCTCGACAACCTCAGCCTCGGCCTGGACCGGCTCGCCTCCCGCAACCTGCATCGGGTACCGGCGGCGATCGCGCGGCTGGCCCGGTCGCGGCGCGTCACCGAGCGGTTGTCCGCCAGCTACGACGTGGTGCTGATGCCGACCCTGGCCGAACCCACCGTCGAGGTCGGCTGGCTGGATCCGACCGCCGACTACGAGCAGATCATCGAGCGGCTGCTGGGTTGGGTGGCATTCACACCGCTGCAGAACGCCACCGGGGACCCGGCCATCTCGCTGCCGCTGGCGCAGACGGCCGACGGCCTCCCGGTGGGCATGATGCTCTCGGCGACCCGCGGCCGCGAAGCCCTGCTGCTGGAGCTGGCCTACGAGCTCGAGGAGGCCAAGCCGTGGCCGCGCATTCAGGACCCGGCGCCGTCGGCCCCGCGTAAGCGGGCGCGAAAGGCCGTGAAGTAGACAGACCGGGCCGGGGGTCGCGACGGTGTCGACGTCCTCCTATGATGACCGGCGAGTATCGCCGAACAGGGGGACGTGATGGGGTCGGGGAGCCAACCAGGCGAGGAATTCCACCGGGAGGAGGAATACCGGCCGGGTCCGCAGCCCGGGTCGATCCGGTGGCAGGAGCCCGGCGTCACCCAGCCTCGACCGCCCACGGTGGCCGAGGCGCGTCAGCGTGACAGGGCACAGAAGGCCCGCGAAGCCGCCGAGGAATGGGCGCGGCTGCAGGAACAGAAGGCGCGTGAACGTTCGGCCCGCAACGGCAAGATCCTGATGGGGTCGGTCGCGGTCGTCGGTGTGGTCGGGGTGATCGCCCTGGGCTATCACCTGCTGCACAAAGAGGAAGTCGCGGCCACCTGCGTCAAGGACGGCACCAACGAAGTGGTGCCCGACTCGTACTGCTCCAGTGGACACAGCAGCTCCGGCGGCACCTTCATCTACATGGGCTCGCCGTACCGCTACTACTACGGCGGCAACAACGGTGGGGTGGGCACCGTCGCGCGGGGCGGCACGCTGGAGATCCCCAAGGGCACCACCGCCAAGACGAAGTCGGGAACGTCGATCTCCCGGGGTGGTTTCGGCTCGTCGTCGAGCTACGGCGGAAGCTCGGGCAGCTGAATGCGCCGCCAACGCAGTTCCCCGCGTACCGGCTGGGAACAGATCGTCGCCGAGCAGGGGATGTGTTTCGGCACCCCGGCGCGTGACGCGACGGGCGCCGACCGCCCGTATTGGGACGAATCGGTGCACTACGTCTTCGACATGGACGAGGTGTTGTCGATCGAGGCCTCCGTGGAGGTGTTGCACTCGATGTGTCTGGAGGCCGTCGAGCATGTCGTGCTGACCGGCCGCTACCGCGACTTCGGCCTTCCGGAATGGAGCTGGGAGCACATCGAGAAGTCGTGGCGACGCAGCGATCCACACCTCTACGGCCGCTTCGACCTGCGGTACGACGGCCGCCGGCCGCCGGTACTGCTGGAGTACAACGCGGACACCCCGACCACTTTGCTGGAAGCCGCGATCCTGCAGTGGCACTGGAAAACCGACGTGTATCCGGACGACGATCAGTGGAATTCGTTGCACGAGAAGCTGGTTGCCCGCTGGGCTGAGATCCGCGACCGGCTGCCCGGCGCCGAGACGTACTTCACCTGGTCGGGCGCCGAGCACACCGGCGAAGACCACGTCACCGTTGCCTACCTGCAGGAGTGCGCGGCCGAGGCCGGCCTGCACACGGTCGGGTTGGCGATCGAAGACATCGGGTTCGACGAGGACCTCGACCGGTTCGTCGACCTCGCGGAAGCTCCGATGGCGTCCATCTTCAAGCTGTACCCCTGGGAGTGGATGCTCGACGACGACTTCGGGCGCCGCGCGGTCGAGGGCTTGCCGTCGACCCTGTGGGTGGAACCGCTGTGGAAGACGCTGTTGAGCAACAAGGCGATCCTGGCAGTGCTGTGGGAGATGTACCCGGGCCACCCGAATCTCTTGCCTGCCTACGTCGATGAGCCACACGAGCTGGTCGACTACGTGCGCAAACCGAAGCTCGGCCGGGAAGGCGCCAACATCACCATCGTCGGCGCCGGCTACGAGACCGAGACCGGTGGGGTATACGGCGAAGAGGGCTACGTGTACCAGTTGCTCGATCCACTACCGCAATTCGACGACATGCGTCCCGCGCTGGGGGCCTGGATCGTCGGTGACGAATCCGCCGGACTCGGCATCCGCGAGACCTCCGGTCTCGTCACCGACAACGGCGCTGCCTTTGTGCCACACCGCATCCCGCTGTGACTCTGGAAGGAACATCCCCTATGACAACCACGCTGGTTGCGCTCAGCTCCCATTACTGGTCGATCCTCGGCCACGGTGTATCGGCGATCGTGCTGTACACGATTGTCGGTGTGGCGCTGATGGTCCTGGGCTTCTACGTGATCGACTGGACCACGCCGGGGCCGTTGCGGACGCTGGTGCAGGCCGGTCGGCCCAACGCGTCGGCGGTGGCCGCCGCCGGGGTGGTGTCGATGGCCGTCATCATCGTGCTTGCCATCTACAGCTCACTGGGTGACCTGGTCCAGGGGCTGATCAGCACGCTGGTCTTCGGCTTGTTGGGCATTGCCGCCCAAGCTGTTTCGGTCCGGCTCATCGGTGCGATCAAAGGTATCGACATGGGGCGGGTGCTGGCCGCCGAACGATTCACTCCCGAGGCCCTGGTCGTGATCGCGGCCTACCTGGCCTTCGGCTTCATCGTCGCGGCCGCGATCCTCTGATCCCCACCCGCGAGCAGACGTAAACCCGTACCTTCCCGCCCGAAAATGTACGGGTTCATGTCTGTTCGCGCTGGAGAGTGCGGCAGACCTCGGCGGCGGCCCGGGCCAAGGCGGCCGGGCCGTCACGCAGTGCCTGCGCCAAAGGCGTGCCCGCCGCGGTGATCGCCACGAGCCGGTCCACACCGTTGGCCAACAGCACGTCGGCGTCGGGGGAGACCCGGCCGGCGAAGATCACCACCGGTGTTCCGGTCCGCGCGGCCACCTGTGCGACGCCGAATGGTGTCTTACCGAGCATGGTCTGGGCGTCGACGCTGCCCTCACCGGTGAACACCCAGTCCGCACCGGTCAGTGCCCGCTCCAACCCCACGGTGTCAGCGATCACCTCGACCCCGGGATCGCATTCGGCGGCAAGGAATTCCATCAAGCCGAAGCCGAGCCCGCCGGCGGCGCCGGCTCCCGGACGGTCCGGGCGAGCGTGACCCAAAGCCGTTTCCGTCACCTCTGCCAAGCGGGTCAACGCGGCGTCCAGCACCGCGACATCGTGGGGCGTGGCGCCTTTCTGCGGACCGAAAACCGCACTGGCGCCCCCGGATCCGAGCAGGGGTGCGGTGACGTCGGAAGCGATTTGAACGTGAACGTCGGACAGGCGCGGATCCAGACCGGCGATGTCGATGTGATGTAGGCGCGCCAGTGCCGCGCCGCCGGGTGGCAGTGGGCGGCCGTCGGCATCGGTGAACGCCACGCCCAGCGCGTTCAGCATGCCGGTACCGCCGTCGTTGGTGGCCGATCCGCCCAGGCCGATCAGCAGTTCGCCGGCCCCGCGGTCGAGCGCGGAGAGGATGAGTTGCCCGACGCCGAAGGTGTTGGCGCGCAGGATATCTCGGTCTGCCGGTGCCACCAGCTCCAGGCCGGCGGCACTGGCGGTCTCGATCACCGCCAGGCGACGCTCGGGCACGTAACCGTAGGTGGCGCGCACCGGCCGGCCGAGCGGATCGAAGACGTCGGCGGTCACGCGTTCACCGCCGAGCGCATCGACCACGGCGTCCACGGTGCCTTCACCGCCGTCGGCCATCGGGACCCCCAGGCATTCGGCCCGTGGGAACACCGCCGATATGCCCTCGCGCATCGCTGCCACCGCTTGCGACGCGGTCATCGACTCCTTGAACGAGTCCGGGGCCAGCACGATCTTCATTCCGTCGTGACACTACCGACTGTGCAGCCATACGGCGCGTCGGGCGGTCGCGCCGGCACGCTCAGTTCACCGCGTGGGCCAGCAGGCGCTTGAGTTGACGTCGTTGGTCGTCGTCGAGGCGGTCGAGCACGTCGGCCTCGGCCGCGAGTACGGCAGCCTCGGCGCGGGCGAGCAATTCGGCGCCTTCGCCGGTCAGCTCGGCCGGTAGTGCGCGTCCGGAATCAACGCTGGCCGGCCTGCGTACCGCGCCGCGCTCCTGCAGTCCCCGCACCACGTTGTTCATCGCCTGCGGCGAGACGTTGGTGTGGCGGGCCAGCTCGGCGTTGGACTGTCCAGGGGCCATGGACAGCACTCGCAGGCACACGAACTCGGGGAGGGTCAGGCCGAGCGGTTGAAGTTGTGCGGCGACCCGCGGCTGCAGCACCGCGACCACGCGATACATCAGGTAGCCGAGTGGCTGCTCCTCGAGACCATCAGGCATGTCAAGCATATTGACACATATCAACCACGTTGATATACCGGACGTATGACCACGCCGAGTGAGATGTCAGACGCAATGTTCGAATCCGCCTACCGCGGTGAGGCTCCCGAGTTCGTCGGGGTGCGCCCACCGTGGAGCATCGGAGAGCCCCAGCCCGAGATCGCGGCGCTGATTGCCGAAGGAAAATTCCACGGCGATGTGCTCGACGCCGGCTGCGGTGAGGCCGCGACCGCCCTGTACCTGGCGGAGCGAGGCTTCACCACGGTTGGGCTCGACCAATCGGCCACCGCCATCGACCTGGCCCGGGCCGAGGCCGCCAAGCGGGGACTGACAAATGCGAGCTTCGAGGTCGCCGACATCAGCGCCTTCACCGGCTACGACGGACGCTTCGGCACCATCGTCGACAGCACGCTGTTCCACTCCATGCCGGTGGAGCTGCGGGAGGGCTACCAGCAGTCGATCGTGCGGGCCGCCGCGCCCGGTGCCTCGTACTTCGTGCTGGTGTTCGACAAGGCGGCGATGGGCGACACCGGACCGGCCAACCCGGTCAGCGAGGATGAACTGCGCGAGGTCGTCGGCAAGTACTGGGTGATCGACGACGTTCGGCCGGCCCGGATCCACGCGAACGTGCCACCGGAGTTCGCCAATTTCGCCGGCGCGGGCATCCGCGATGAAGGCGGCGACCGCAAGTCGGTGCCGGCCTGGCTGTTGCAGGCTCACCTGGGATAACGGCAGGCCGGCCGGCGACACTCCGATCCGCGAGAGCTCCCCCGACAACGCAGGCTGCCCGGCATAGGGCAGGATAGAGAGGCCGTCCAGGGGTAACCCGGGTGGCTCTCTACATGCGAGGAGTGCCGAGGAGACCGATGGCGGATCCGAATGTCGCCGGCGAGGGCGCAGCACCCATCCGTCCCTTCTATACGAGGGTCCTGCTGAAACTCGGCGGAGAGATGTTCGGGGGCGGTCAGGTCGGTCTGGACCCCGATGTGGTGCACCAGGTCGCCCGCCAGATCGCCGAGGTGGTACGCAGTGGCGTACAGGTCGCGGTCGTCATCGGCGGCGGCAACTTCTTCCGCGGCGCACAGCTGCAGCAGCGCGGCATGGAGCGCACCCGAAGCGACTACATGGGCATGCTCGGCACCGTGATGAACAGCCTTGCCCTGCAAGACTTCCTGCAGAAGGAAGGCATCGACACCCGCGTGCAGACCGCCATCACCATGGGGCAGGTCGCCGAACCGTACATTCCGCTGCGCGCCGTGCGGCACCTGGAAAAGGGCCGCGTCGTGATCTTCGGCGCGGGCATGGGCCTGCCGTACTTCTCCACCGACACCACCGCCGCGCAGCGCGCCCTGGAGATCGGCGCCGACGTGGTGCTGATGGCCAAGGCCGTCGACGGCGTCTACACCGCCGATCCGCGGGAAGACCCGGACGCCGAGCTGCTCACCGAGGTCACCCATCGTGACGTCATCGATCGTGGCCTGCGGGTCGCCGATGCCACCGCCTTCAGTTTGTGCATGGACAACCGGATGCCGATGCTGGTGTTCAACCTGCTGACCGAAGGCAATATCGCCCGCGCGGTGGCGGGTGAGAAGATCGGAACACTGGTCACCACCTGAACGGGAAACGGGAGAAGCCGACGTGATCGACGAAACTCTCTTCGACGCTGAAGAGAAGATGGAAAAGGCCGTGAGTGTGGCCCGTGACGACCTGGCCACCATTCGGACCGGCCGGGCCAATCCGGGCATGTTCTCCCGCATCAACATCGACTACTACGGGGCGATGACGCCGATCACGCAGATGGCGAGCATCAACGTGCCCGAGGCGCGCCTCGTGGTGATCAAGCCCTACGAGGCGTCCCAGCTCCGGCCGATCGAGGATGCGATCCGGAACTCCGATCTCGGCGTCAACCCGACCAACGACGGCAGCATCATCCGCATCGCCATCCCGCAGTTGACCGAGGAGCGCCGTCGCGACCTGGTCAAGCAGGCCAAGTCGAAGGGCGAGGACGCCAAGGTCTCGATCCGCAACATCCGCCGCAAGGCGATGGAAGAGCTCAGCCGCATCAAGAAGGACGGCGAGGCCGGCGAGGACGAGGTCGGCCGCGCCGAAAAGGACCTCGACAAGTCCACCCACACCTACACCAGCCAGGTCGACGAGCTGGTCAAGCACAAGGAAGGCGAGCTGCTGGAGGTCTGATGACCGATCAGCAAGTACCTTTCGTGACAGATTCACCGGTTCCAGAACCGCAGAAAAAGCAGTCCCGGGCCGGCCGTAACCTTCCGGCGGCCATCGCGGTCGGCGTCGTCCTCGGCGCCATGGCCATCGGCACGTTGCTGTTTGCGCCGACGTTGTGGCTGCCTTTGCTCGCCGTGGCCATCGCCATCGCCACCCACGAGGTGATCCGCCGGCTGCGCGAACAGGGATACGCCCTGCCCGCCGTTCCGCTGCTCCTCGGCGGCCAGGCCATGATCTGGCTGACCTGGCCCTACGGGCTGGCCGGTCTGCTGGGCGCGTACGGCGCGACGGTCGTCGTCTGCATGGTGTGGCGTCTCGTCGGGCAAGGTCTGGATCAGCAGCCGGTCAATTACCTGCGCGACATCGCCGCCACGGTGCTACTGGCCACCTGGGTGCCGTTGTTCGCCGCTTTCACCGCGCTGCTGATCTTCGCCGACCACGGCGGAGCCCGGGTGTTCACCATCATCGTGACGGTCGTCTTCGCCGATATCGGCGGCTATGTCGCGGGTGTCCTGTTCGGCAGGCATCTGTTGGCGCCGGCGATCAGTCCCAAGAAGTCCTGGGAGGGTCTCGGCGGCTCGCTGTTGTTCGGCATCGCCGCGGCCGTGCTCTCGGTGGCGTTCCTGTTGGACAAGCCGGCCTGGGTGGGCGTGCCGTTGGGCTTGCTGTTGGTGATCACCGGTGTGCTCGGCGACCTGATCGAATCCCAGGTCAAACGCGACCTCGGCATCAAGGACATGGGCACGCTGCTGCCCGGTCACGGCGGGATCATGGACCGCATCGACGCGATGCTGCCCTCGGCGGTCGTCGGCTGGATCGTGCTGACGCTGCTGGCGTGAATTCGTGGCCTGGCCGCTGACAGTGAGATACTGGACGCGATCATGTCCACTTCCCTTCCTCTGGTTTTCGACGCACCGCGACGAGCCATGCCGCCGCGGCACCTCGCCGACCTCGACGAGGCCGGGCGCGCGGAGGCCGTCGCCGAGCTGGGGTTGCCGAAGTTCCGTGGGAAGCAGCTGGCCAACCAGTACTACGGACGGCTGATCGCCGACCCGCAGCAGATGACCGACCTGCCCGCCGCCGTGCGCGCTTCGGTGGCCGAGGCCCTGTTCCCGACGTTGCTCGACCCGGTGAAGCACATCCAGTGCGATGCGGGGGAGACGCGCAAGACGCTGTGGCGGGCGGTGGACGGCACGACGTTCGAGTCCGTGCTGATGCGCTACCCGCAGCGCAACACCGTGTGCATCTCGTCACAGGCCGGCTGCGGCATGGCCTGTCCGTTCTGTGCGACCGGCCAGGGCGGCCTGAAGCGCAACCTGTCCACCGCCGAGATTCTCGAGCAGGTGCGGGCCGCGTCGTCGGCCATGCGGTCCGAGCACTTCGGTGGGACTGCCGGCTCTGCCGGCGGTGGGCGGCTGTCGAACATCGTCTTCATGGGTATGGGTGAGCCGCTGGCCAACTACAACCGGGTGGTCGCCGCGGTGAAGCGCATCATTGCGCCGCCGCCGAACGGTTTCGGGATCAGCGCCCGGTCGGTGACGGTGTCGACGGTCGGTCTGGCTCCGGCCATCCGCAAGCTCGCCGACGAGAAGCTGGGCGTGACGCTGGCATTGTCGCTGCACACGCCCGACGACGAACTTCGCGACACCCTGGTGCCGGTGAACAACCGGTGGAAGGTCGACGAAGTCCTCGACGCCGCGCGCTATTACGCCGACACCACCGGCCGTCGCGTGTCCGTCGAATACGCGTTGATTCGCGATGTGAACGATCAACCTTGGCGCGCAGACCTTTTGGGCAAGAAGCTGCATGCCAAGCTCGGCCCCCTGGTGCACGTCAACCTCATCCCGCTCAACCCCACCCCGGGCAGCGAGTGGGATGCCAGCCCCAAGCCGGTCGAGCGGGAGTTCGTCAAACGGGTTCAGGCCAAGGGCGTGTCGTGCACGGTGCGCGACACCCGCGGCCGGGAGATCGCCGCGGCCTGTGGTCAGCTCGCCGCCGAGGGCTGAGGTTTTTCGGCGTTGACTTTGACCTGAGGCTGCAAAAGATCGAGTAGGCGTCTGCGTAGATTTAATGTCAACGGTCCGTCAGTCAGGCCTGACCCGGCGCATTGGTGAACCAGAGGTTCTCCTCGCGCAGGCTGCGGCTGCGCCAGCCATCGGGTGTGCGCACCAGCTCATGGTGGTAGTACCCGCCGCATGCACTCATCTCCGCCATGCCGGGTAGCTGCATGGGGTTGTAGAACATGGCCCGCACGGTCGCGGTGTCACCGTCGGTTTCCAAGATCTCGATGTTGGTGATGTAGTGCATGCTCCACGGGATCACCCCGAAGTTGGCGGCGAACCAGTCGACCACCTCGTCGCGGGTGCCCACCACAGCCCCCGCCGACGAGTAGTCGATGACGGCGTCGGCGGTGAACACCGACCGGTACAGCTCCCAGTCCTTGGAGTCGACGGCGCGGGCGTACCGGTACAGCAGGGCTGAAATCTCGGCACTCAGATCCATGGTTCGCTCGCAAGCTTCGCTCACTCCGGCATTCCGATGGTCTTGGACTCGAAGTACTCCTTGAAGCCTTCCTCGCCGTTGCGCCGGCCCAGGCCGCTCTGCTTGGAGCCGCCGAACGGGCTGTTGATGCCGAAGTGGCTGCGGCTGTTGATGGTGACGTTGCCGGTACGCATCCGACGCGCGACGGCGAAGGCCCGGTCGACGTCGGCGGACGAAACCTCGCCGGACAGACCGTAAATGGAGTTGTTGGCGATGGCCACCGCCTCGTCATCGGAGTCGTACGGCGTGACGGTCAGCACCGGACCGAAGATCTCCTCCTGGGCGACCTGCGAGTTGGGGTCGACGTCGGCCAGCAGCGTCGGCTGAGTGTAGTAGCCGGTGGGCAGATTCTCCGGGATGCCGCCGCCGGTGACCAGCCGGGCCCCGGAGTCGATGCCGGATTTGATCAACCCCAGCACCTTCTCCCGCTGGGTGGCGCTGATCTGCGGGCCCTGCATGACGCCCGGGGTCCACGGATCACCGACCGGGAAGTTCTCCATCGCTCCCTTGAGCATCGCGATGCCCTCGTCGTAGCGGCTGCGGGGGAGCAGGATGCGGCTGGGCAGGATGCAGGACTGCCCACTCATCACGCAGGCCATCATCGCCGCGATCGGCAACGCGGAGTTGAAGTCAGCATCGTCGAGCACGATGTGGGCAGACTTGCCGCCAAGTTCCAGCAGCGTCTTCTTCACCGTGGGGGCGCCGGCCGCCAGGATGGCGCGTCCGGTGGCGGTGGAACCGGTGAAGGTGATCATGTCGACCCGCGGATCCGCCGACAGCGCCGCCCCGACCTCGTTGGCGTTGGACACCACGACGTTGAACACCCCGGCCGGGATGTCGGTGTGCTCGGCGACGATGCGGCCCAACTCGGTGCCCGACCATGGGGTGAGCTGTGCGGGTTTGAGCACCACGGTGTTGCCCGCCATCAACGCCGGGATGGTTTCGGCGATGTTGAGGTAGAACGGCACGTTCCACGGGGTGATCGCCCCGACCACGCCGATGGGCTCATAGGCGATCTTGCGGTGTGCCGGCCCGAGCTGGGTCTGGTGCACACCGTTGTCCACGAGGTACTCGAAGTTCTTGCCGTGTTCGGCCCAGTGCTTGACCTCGCCGATCGGGTCCTCGATCTGACTGCCGGTGACCGTGACGGGACAACCCACCTCGGTGACCAGCACCCGACGCAGCCGCTCCTTCTCGGCCTCCAGCGCGTCGTGCAGCTGCATCAGGCAGTGGTAGCGGAACTCGACGTCGCGGCTCCAGTCGGTGTCGTCGAACGCACGGCGCGCGGCGCCCACGGCGCGCTCCATGTCGGCCACCGTGCCGTCGGTCGCCTGGCCCGCCACCTGCTCGCTGGCGGGGTGGATCACGTCGAATTTCGCACCGCTGCCGGTGTATTGGAGTTCCCCGTCGATGAGCATCCGCTCGTCGCCGGCGAGGACACCCGTATCGCTCTGCACCTGAGTCATAGGAGACAGCTTTACAAAAATTGCGAGTGGTGTCACCCCTTTGAGCGAAGGATTGACCAATCGACAAGTCTCTGCGATCGTAGAGTCTCGTTGAGCGTGAAGCGGGAGGTGTTTACCGGCGAATCAGTGGGAGGTCAGCCCGCGTCGGGCTGTTTGATGCCGACGGCGTGACGCAGTTGCGCCAGAAACTGATCACCGTCATCGCTTCGCACGATGTAGTGCGAGACCGCGACGCGGATCGCGGTGGCGGCTTTGACCGGCGCATTGGCACCCGACAGAAGCTTGAGTAACCGCTCCCTCATCAGGGGGATGACGTTGGCCAGCTGGGCAATCACCACTTCGGGCTCGATGTCGACCACTCGGACGCCGGAGTAGGACTGCTGATATTGCACGATGAAACGCAGTGCGGCGTCGAGCTTCTCGTTGCCGCGCAGGCCGACGGTGGCGCGGCTGATGCCCTGATCGAACATCTCGCGCTCATAGGTGCCGAACGCGGCGAGGAGTTCCTGCTTGTCGGCGAACCAGCGGTACAACGTGGGCCGGGACACCCCGGCCTGCAGTGCCACCTCGGACAGGCTCAGCTTGGTCTGCCCACTGCGGGCCAGCACCTCGGCCGTCGCCACCAGGATTCGATTGCGCGTCGAGGTGTCCTCAACAGATGCGTCCCGCTGCGCGGGTACAGGTTCATTCACGTCCAGGCCTTGGTTGATCGCGGTTCACCAAATGGTAGGACCATCACAGCAACTTCTTGAGTATTGCCACAGTCTCCAGGTCGGACAAAGCGGCCACACCCCGCCTGGCACCTTCGAGCGCGATGCCCTCGTCCTGCATCCCGCCGAGGCCGGCGGTGATCACCGGTGCGGCGTAGGCGTAGATCGCGCCGAGCCGATAACGCTCCCACAACTCGTCGCGATCCAGCGAGGGACCGCCTGAGGCGGCCAGGGCCGTCCGGTACTCGTCGAGCAACTCGCGTTCGGATGCCTGCCGATCTGCCGTGGTCATGCTGGTCACCAGCGTATAGGCCAATTCTCGCCCGGGATGTCCGCGGCGCACCGCCTGCCAGTCCAACAGCCCGGCCTCGCCGTCGCGGAAGTACAGGTTGCCCGGGTGTGCGTCTCCGTGCATCACGGTGTGTGGCGGGCGGTCGAGCAGCTGCGCAGCCGCGCGGTAGTTCTCGTCGATGAACGGGCCGCCGGCCACGGGGATGTCGGTGCTCTCGGCCAGGCGTTTGGTCGACAGCTTGAGCAGGGAGCCGGTCAGCAGCGAGGTGTCATCGCCCGAGGCCGAATAGATCCAGCCCAGCGGCCCACTGCCGCTTCGCGCCGGCAGCCGGTTCCAGAAGGTGGCATGGACGCGGGCGAGCAGCTCGACCGTCAGCGCCGCCCGGTCTCGGTCGAGCGGATGCAGGGTGTCGGGGAATTCGCAGGGGCTCTGCGTCAGGTCTTCGAGCACGAGCACGAACCGGCCCGTCAGCGCATCGAACGCGGCGCCGTACGCGCGGGGGACGCCGGTCAGTCCCTCGGCCAACTGTTGGTAGAAGCGCACCTCGGTGTGTCCCAGCCGGCCCAGCTCGCCCAGCATCCGGGTGGCGGTCGTTTCGGCGGGCATCTTGACGAACACCGACGCGGGCACGTCGGCGTCCGCCCGGCCGGTCAGCGTCAGCCGGGCGCGCGACGACGTGCCTGCGTCGCCCCCGGCCACGCACACCGACGTGATCGGGCGCCGGGTCAGCGCGGACAGGTAGGCGGCATCGAGATCGGCGATGCTTCGGGGCAATGAGCGCATCCGGCCGATCACCGCGTCGGTTGCGATACGTTGCACGCCGTGGCCGATGTGCGCGGCCAGGCCGACGGCTGGGACGAGGCGGCGGGCCGGTGTGAGCATTGGGCAAGTTTACAAACTTGCGCGGGATTGTAAAGCGATTCGGAAAGGGCGGCGATGGCGGGTCCGATGGAGGGGTTCCGGGTGATCGAACTCGGGGTGTGGGTGGCCGCGCCGGCCGCCGGGGCGCTGCTGGCCGACTGGGGTGCCGACGTCATCAAGATCGAACCACCCTCGGGTGACCCGGCGAGAACCTTCGGTCGGATGCTGGGGCTGGATCCGGAGCTCGGCCCGGCGGCCAACCCACCCTTCGAGATGGACAACCGGTCCAAGCGCAGCATCGTGCTCGACCTCGGAACCGATGACGGTCAGCAAGCTGCGCTCGAATTACTTTCCGGCGCAGACGTTTTCCTGACCAATGTGCGCCCGGCCGCATTGCGGCGGCTGCAATTGGACTTCGAGACCGTCGCGGCGCGCAATCCGCGCCTGGTGTACGGGCTCATCACCGGGTACGGCCTCAGCGGGCCGGAGGCGGACCGGGCGGCCTACGACGTCGCCGCGTTCTGGGCCCGCGCGGGCCTGGCCGACCTGCTCACCCGCCCCGGTGACACACCGCCGTTCCAGCGGGGCGGTATGGGCGATCACTCGGCGGGGATGACGCTGGCGGCCGCGGTGTGCGCCGCGCTGCTGGCCCGAAACCGCACCGGCACCGGTCAACTCGTCACCACCTCGCTGTACCGGCAGGGCGCCTACACCGTGAGCTTCGACCTGAACACCGTGCTGATGAGCGGTCAACAGATCGCGATCGGCCAGCGGGAGTCGATGGCCAACCCCTGCATGAACAACTACACCGCCGGCGACGGTAAACGCTTCTGGATCGTCGGGTTGCAGGCCGACCGGCACTGGCCCGCGCTGTGCCGGGCAGTGGGCCGCGAAGGCTGGCTGACCGATGCGCGCTTCGCCACGGCGCGTGACCGCTACGTCAACGCCCGCACACTGATCGCCGACCTGGACGCCATCTTCGCCGGCCATCCGATGGACCACTGGGCGGCACTGTTCGACGATGAGCCCGATCTCTTCTGGTCACCGATCAACAGTCTCGACGACGTCATCGCCGACGAGCAGTTCCATGCTGCCGGAGGCATCGTGGATGTGCCCGATGGGATCTCGTCGACGCCCATGGTGGCCAGCCCGGCCGATTTCTCGGCCACCCCGTGGCAGCCACGCACGGTAGCCCCGGCTCTGGGCGCTCACACCGACGAGATCCTGGCCGAATTGCGTGGTCAGGATCGTTGAGCATTGGCCTCCGAGAGCAGTTGGTCGAGTTGCTCTCGGGTCACCTTGCCCGCCGAGAAGGCGATCATCCGTCCGATCGGCACCGACTCCAGCATCCGCAGCAGGTTGCTGCCGAGGGCTGAATCCACCGCGCCGACCGGGGACGCGTTGCCCAGTGCGGTCAGAATCGTCTGGGCGGCAGCGGGATCGGCAAGGATCTCGCCCAGGGTGGATTCGCGGGTGAACGGTCGCGATGGTCGATCTCCGTCGAGCGTCACCGTCGCGCTCAGTCGGAGGTCACGGCTTGACGCGCCGACAGTCACCACATACTCGCCGGGCTCGACAATCCACGCTTCGGCATCTGTGGCCAGAACGCGAGTTCGGCTCGGCTGATGGGAATTTCGACGGTATGGACGGCCCCCGCCTCGATGAGGACAGAGGTGAACCCAGCCAGCCAACGCAGCGGCCTGCCGACCTTGGAGGTGGGTAATCCGACGTAGACCTGGACCACCTCCCGGCCGGACCGTTGACCGACGTTGGTCACGGTCAGTTGGACAGATATGCCGTCAGCCGTAGCGGCGAGGTCCAGGCCGGAGTAGTCGAACCGGGTATACGACAGGCCGTGTCCGAACGGGAATGCCACCGGGATGTCCCGCGTGTCATACCAGCGGTAACCGACGAACATTCGCTCGCCGTAGAGGGTATGGCCGGATTCGGAGGGGAAGTTCAGGTAGGCCGGTGAATCCTGCAGTCGCAACGGCACCGTCTCGGCCAGCCGGCCCGATGGGTTGGCGACGCCGAACAGCACGTCGGCCAGCGCACCACCGCCGGCCTGACCGAGCAGGGCGCCGTCGAGGATGGCCGGCGCCACGGCGTCGACGGTGTCGAGGCGCACCACGCCGCCGTGGGCCAGCACCACGACGGTTCGTGGCTGGGCGGCGACAACGGTGCGCAGCAGTTCGATCTGGGCGGCCGGCAGGTCGATGTGCTCGCGGTCGTAGCCCTCGGATTCCTCTTCGGCCGTCAGCCCGAGGAACAGCACTGCGGCATCGGCCGATTCGGCGGCGGCAACCGCCGCACCGATGTCGGTGCCGGGGCAGTAGGTCACCGGATGCGTTCCGGCAAGGCGGCGGATCTCGTCGAGTGGAATGTCGAGCCGGGCCGGGTTCACGTGTGAACTGCCCCCGCCCTGATACCGTGGCTCTTGTGCGAACCCGCCGATGACCGCCACCGCCGACGGTGCCAGGGGAAGCAGGTCGCCGTCATTCTTCAACAGCACGATGGCCCGGCGGGCCGCCTCGCGCGCCAGCTCATGATGGGCGTCGATGTCGAAACCTGTTGCTTGACTGCTGTTTTGACTGACCCGCTCCGTCAAGCGCGCGACGCGTGCGGCGGCGCGGGCCACGACATCTGGTCCCAGGCGTCCGGCCCGTACTGCCCGCACCACCTCGGCGTCGGAGATCCCGCCGGTCGTCGGCATTTCCAGATCCAGGCCCGCGGCCACGGCGGCAACCCGATCGGCCACTGCGCCCCAGTCACTGACCACTGCGCCGTCGAAGCCCCATTCCTCCCGCAGCACCGTGGTGAGCAGCCACCTGTTCTCGGCGGCGTACACCCCGTTGATCCGGTTGTAGGAGCACATCACAGTCCACGGCCTGCCCTGGCGCACCGCGATTTCGAAGGTGCGTAGATAGATCTCCCGTAACGTGCGCAGGTCGACGTCGGAGCTGGCCCGCATCCGGTCGTGTTCGGCGTTGTTGACCGCGAAATGCTTGAGTGACGCACCGACGCCGCGACTCTGCACCCCGCGTATCCACGCCGCACCGAGCAGGCCGGACAGCAGCGGGTCCTCGGAGTAGTACTCGAAATTGCGGCCGCAGCGCGGGTCACGCTTGATGTTGACCCCCGGGCCGAGCAGTACCTGCACGCCCAGTGCGCGGGCCTCGTCCCCGAGAGCGGCGCCGATGCGTTCCACGAGTTCGGGATCCCAGGTCTGGCTGAGCCCGACCGCTGGGGGAAAGCACGTCGCCGGGTCGCTGCCGGCAAGACCCAGATGGTCTGCGGCGCTACCGGATTGCCTGCGTACCCCGTGCGGCCCGTCGGTCAGCACGATCGACGGCAGCGCGCCGATCTCCTTGGTGGTCCAGAAACTTGCGCCGCTGCCGAGCGCGGCCTGTTCGGACAGGTCCAACCCGGCTGTGAGATCAGCGGAGTGCGTCACCGGCCCCAGGGTAGCCCCGAATAAATAAGGCCCTGGTCATTGTGGATGTTTCACCCGGGCGGCATGGCGCAGTTGCGCGAGGAAGTCGTCGGCGTCGTCGCTGCGCACCAGATAATGGCTGACCGCCACCCGCACCGCGGTGGCCGCAGCGATGTCGGCATCGGATCCGGTTGTCAGCCGTTGCAGCCGTTCCCGCATCAGCGGGATCACCTGAGCGAGCCGCCTGATGACGTGTTCGGGCTCGATGTCGACCATCCGCAGCCCCGGGTAGGACTGCTGATACTCGACGACGGTGCGCAACGCCGCATCCAGGTGCTCATCTTCGGGCAGATCGGCGGCGGCCTCGGCCACGGAGCGTTCGTAGAACTTGCGTTCCCACACCACGAATGCGTCGAGCAGTTCTTGTTTGGAGGCAAACCATCGGTAGAGCGTGGGCCGCGACACCCCGGCATGCGACGCCACCTCGGACAGGCTGAGCTTGGTCATTCCATTGGCGCCGAGTACTTCGGCGGTGGCGGCCAGGATGCGCCCACGGGTGGTGCTCTCGTCGTCGATGGACGATTTCTCCGCCATGCACCCAGCTTTACAAACTATCGGCGAACTGTCACGCTAATTCGTGGCGCGACACAGTCGTCGGACGCCCGTGCAGGAGGGAACCCCCGTGACAGTTGCCAGCTCGCCGCAGGCACGCGAATACAGCCCGTTCGACATCACATCGCACGATTTCTGGAGCCGGCCGTTCGCCGAGCGTGACGAGACGTTCGCGCAGCTGCGTGCCGGCGAGGGTCTGAGCTGGCATCAGCCGCTGTCGTCTCTGTTCGATGTCGAAGAGCCCGGCTTCTGGGCGGTGACGCGCCGGGCCGACATCCAGTTCGTCAGTCAGCATCCTGAGCTGTTCACCTCCACCCAGGGCGTCGCGCTCGATCCGATGCCGGCCGACGTGCAGAAGTTCGCCACGTTTTTCCTGATGATGGATCCGCCGGAGCACACCACGTATCGACGTTTGATCAGCTCGGCGTTCACCCCGCGCAACGTGCGGAAGATCGAAGAGCAGATTCACCGCAACGCCGTGTCCATCGTCGACGAGCTGATCGGCGCGGGCGACGTCGATTTCGTCGAGGCCTGTTCGGCGCAGCTGCCGATGCGGACGATCTCGGACATGCTGGGCGTGCCCACTGCGGATCAGCCGGCGCTGGCCAAGGCCGCCGAGAAGCTGTTCAGCATGAGCGATGACGAATACTCGTCGCTCGAAGAGCGGGCCATGGCGACCATCAACGAGATCATGTTGATCTCGAACACCGGAATTGAGCTGGCCAAGTTCCGGCGGGCCAACCCTGGTGATGATCTGATGACCAGCATCGTCAACGCCGAGGTCGACGGACACCGCCTCAGTGACGAGGAGATCGGGGCCTTCCTGATCCTGCTGGCCTCGGCCGGAAACGACACCACCAAGCAGACCACCACCCACGCGATGATGGCGCTGGCAGCCAACCCCGACCAAAAGGATTGGCTGCTAGAGGATTTCGACAACCGGATCGGATTGGCCACCGAGGAGTTCGTGCGGTGGGCGACCCCGGTCATCCAGTTCGCCCGGCACGCCACCCAGGATGTCGAGGTGGCCGGTCAGCAGATCAACGCCGGCGACAAGGTGGGGCTGTTCTACTGCTCGGCCAACCGGGACGAATCGGTGTTCACCGACCCGCAGCGGTTCGACCTGAGCCGTTCGCCCAACCCGCAGATCGGGTTCGGCGGTGGCGGTCCGCACTTCTGCCTGGGCAACCAACTGGCCAAGACCGAGTTGCGCCACCTGTTCCGCGAGTTGCTGACTCGGCTCAAGACCGTCGAATTCGGTGAGCCCGAACTGCTGTACAGCAGCTTCGTACACGGCATCAAGCGGGTGCCCGCACACATCGCCTAGGCCGGGACACGACGCGCGTCGAGGCCGAGCAGGGGGATCCCCTCGGGCAATCTGATCGCGCCGGGGAGGGCGAATTTGCGTTCCTTCTTGGCTACTGAGATCCGCTGTACCGTCAGCGAACCGGTGACGGTGCACGTTCCCGTCCGAATCTCCATCAGGCGGCCGCGTTGAATCACAGCGCTCACCGCCGCCATGGTGAAGCAGAGTTGCAGATCGATATTGATGGTGGCGAGCGGTGTGCCGTCCAGGGTCACGTCGACAGTGGGGTGGTGGCTCGACTCGATTTTGTGGGTCACCAGCGTGACCACTTCGGTGGTCGAAGGGTTGTCGAGGGTGCTGCGCGCCGCCTTATTGAGGGCGGCGTACTTCTTCCAGCCCTCGGCCGCCACATCGGCCAGGTTCAATGACAGTAGTCCGTCTGTGGCAGCGGCTATTTGACGCTCCGCCTCGGCGGCATGCATGGGAGGGACCAGGGCTCGCACCGTGCGATGTTCGTGCAGAGATTCCTCCAGCACGCTGGTGGATGATCGGGTTGCATCACCGAACAGGAGATCGCGCACGGTTGCGTTCCCGATGGGCGTCTCAGTGCGTGTGGTAGTAATCATCGTCCACCTCTCTGACGGTTTGTGTGCCGAGATCTGCGTGCGTGTTCATTCGCAGGGTGTGTGTCGTTTCCCCGTGGTCAGGTGTCTCCCGTGCGATGACAGTCGGGGCGGCATCGGCACGTCCGACGGCATATATCTGCGGAAGGGGCGGCGGCTTGACGCGCCAACGCTGACGAAAGGTGCGGGCGAGGACCGCGAGAGCGATGACGCCGAGGAACAGCCACAGCACCCACTGATAATCGGGTTTGGGCGGGATCGGAGGCGGCGGAGGGCTGCTCAAGACCGTGAAGTCGGCGGCCAGTACGACTCCGTCCGAACATGTCGCGCGCAATGTCACCCGGCCGCCATCGGTCTTGGCCGGCACCAGGAGGGGCGTGGTGAAATGCCCTGATCGGTCGAGTGATACGGCGGTCAGTGTCGGGCCGTCGTCCCAGGCCAGATCGACGGGTCCGGAGTGGTTTGCGCACGGGAACCCCTCACCGGTGGCCAGGACCTCGTCATCGGTGCGGCCGCTCGTGGGCTGGAGCGTCAATGTCGGCTCGGGCTGCTCGGGCTGCTCGGGTATGGGTGTGGGCATGCTCGTCGCCGTGAAGGTCTGCGTGTCCTTGATGCTCGAGTCGGGGCGACACGACGCTGTCACAGTGTGGACGAACGACCTCTGTGCCGGCGGAACCGTGAACGACGACGTGAACGCGCCCGGCAGACCTTCAGCCAACAGTGTGTCGTCCCAGTGCAGTTCGACATCGCCGTCGCAGCCGAATCCGGTGCCCGCGGCAGTCACGACGTCGCCGGGTTCTCCGTGTCCCGGTGTGAGAGTAAGCGTGGGTTTCGACGCTGCGAGCACCGTGAAAGTGGCCGGCGCCGTGTTGTGTCCGCAGGATGCGGTCACGGAGTGCGAGGTGGCCTTTGCATTCTCCGGTACCGTGAACGAAAATCTGCCGTCGCCGCCTGGCTCGCTTGACGTCAGCTCCTGGTCGTCCCATCGGAATGACATGTCAGCGGGGGTGCACGTGTCGAATCCGCTCACCGTCGCGTCGAACGACGATCCCGCGTAACCCTGCTCGGGTTCGATTACGAGGGTGGGTGCCAGCACCGTGAATTGGGCAGTGACCCGCCCGCTCGGGCAGGCCACTGCCACCTCGTGCGCACCGGGCTCAGCTGTCGTGGGCACGGTGAAGTCGATCGCGGCACTGTCGGTGGCAGGGTCCGTATGTACACCCGCGGTTCCACCGTCAGGCGGCAGAGACGCGCCATCCCACTGGAACAATTCCGTCCGTGACGACCGAATGTTCTCCTGGTGTGCGCGCGCGTTCGCGCATGCACTGACACCCGTCAGAGTGCCCGTGAAATGCGTTGCCGGGTAGCCCTCGTCGCGGTCGAGCGTGAGGCTCATATGCGCCGTTGTTCGGCGCTCCGTCGAGGTTTCGGTCGTGGTGGGGGTGACGCTCGCCGACGTCTCCGGGGTGGGCGTCGGCGTCTCCGGGGTGGGCGTCGGCGACTCGGTTGGGCTCATCGAAGTCGTTGGTTCCGACGTCGAGGACGACGGGCTCGGATCGGCGAATGCGGGGTTACTCAACATCGTTGCCAGCAACAGCCCGCATGTCGACGCGAGTACGAGCGCCCCGGCATGCCACCTACGGCGCTGCTCGATTCGCCGGCCGTCTGGTGTCATCTCGGCAGCATCTCGCTGCTCGGCGTCGGTGTCGTGAGTAGTGCGCTACTCGTGTTTGTTGCGAATCAGGCGGCGGCCACCAACACTCGGCTCGGCCCGCGCACGGTGTAGTTGGTGCCGTAGTCCAGCGGGCTGGCCAGTTGCCAGTCACCCACGGTGTCGATCAGTTCCTCGAGGAAGATCTGCGCCTCCAGCCGGGCCAGGTTCATTCCGAGGCAACTGTGCAGGCCGAAGGCGAACCCAAGGTGGGACAGCTTGCGCCGGGTGATATCGAAGTCGTCGGGGCGCTCCCAGCGTCGCGGGTCTCGGTTCGCCGCTCCCAGCAGCAGGGTGATGCGCTCACCGTCGGCCACCGCGACGTCACCCACGGCGGCCGAGCCGCCAATGTTCAGCGTTACGTCGTCGCCGACGACGTCGCGAAAGATCGAGTGCGACACGGTTTCCAGGCGATGTACCTCTTCCACCGCGTCGAGGGCCACGCTGCGGTCTGACTGCAGGATTCGGCGCTGGTCGGGATGTATGGCCAGTGTCGCCACGATCTGGGCGAGCAGCTTGGCGGTGGTCTCGTTGCCGGCGAACACCAACTGGGTATTGCTCGCGACGATCTCCTGCTCGGTCATGTGCTCACACGCGTATTCATGGGCGACCATCGTCCCGATCAGATCCCAACTGCCCTCGGCCGGACAGCCCCGAACCGGTAACTGCTCGCGAATGTAGGAATTCAGTTGGGCCGTGGCGTGTTTCCCGGCCGCGATCAACTCGGCACCGTGCGCACCCGGCATGCTGTAACCCTCGGCGGAGGCGCCCATCGCGTCGCTCCACGCGGTGAACTGGTCGACCATCTCCGGCTCCACGCCGAGCATGTGGGCGATCACCTCGGTCGGGATGCCCCGGGTGAGCTCCGTGACGATCTCGACGGTTTCCCCGTCGCGCAGCCTCGCGGCCACCGGCGCCAACCGGGCCCGCACGATCTCGGTGATCACCGGGCGCAGCCGCGCCAACGTCCTCGGCCGGAAATCGCCCGACCAAATGGACCTGATCCGGTCGTGGTGGGGGCCGTCGTAGAACTCCATCGTCGGTCCGCCGAACACCGCTGCGTGCTCGACCTGGCCGCGCTCTGAGCCGAACCGCGATGGTGCGCTGAGGATCTGCTTGACCAGGTCGAACTCGCTGACCATCCAGCGGTTGATCCGCTCGTTGAAGACCACCCCGCCGAGCTCCCTGATCTCGCGGTAGCGCGCCCACGGATCGGCGACGAACGCCGGATCGGTCGTGTCGAACGACAGCAGCGGATAATGGGCGGCGACCATAGCTGCCATGTTGACAATTTTGTGCAACTCTGTAAAGCGTGAGTTTCAAGGATCGCGGCCGCGAACTGTCCAACTGGGGCCGCTGGGGGCCCGACGACCAGATCGGCACCCTCAACCTCGTCGAGCCGCGCCACGTGCAGGCCGCGGCCGGTGAAGTCCGTTCGGGCAAGGTATTTCAGCTGAGTATCCCGGTGGGCAAAGACGGACCGCAGAGCGGTGTCGGCGGCCGGAACAACCCGGTGCACCTGATGTCGATGCAGCACAGCGACTTCGAGTCGCACGGGCTGCAGGTGGCTGACGACTGGATCATCATGCCGCTGCAATCCGGCACTCAGTGGGATGCGTTGTCGCATGTCGGTTACGACGGCAAGCTCTACAACGGACACTCCGCCGACGAGGTAGGGGCCCGCGCGGGTGCCCGACAGCTGGCCGTCGACGCCTTCACCGACCGGATCGTCGGTCGCGGGGTGCTGCTCGACATCGCCCGGTTGCGTGGGGTGGATTGGCTGGAACCGGGCACCGCGATCACCCCGGCCGATTTGGAGGCCGCAGAAGCGGCACAGGGTGTGACCGTCGGGGAGGCCGACTTCCTGCTCGTGCGGACCGGGTGGCGGGCCCGCCTGTTGGCGCAGGGCCGCGACGGCTGGATGTCCGCCGAGCCGGGCCTGGGCATCGAGTGCGCCCGCTGGCTACACGACCGCGGTGTCGCGGCGGTGGGCAGCGACAACTGGGCCATCGAGGTGATCCCCAGTGAGACAGGGGAGACCCTGCCGCTGCACTGCATCTTGATCCGCGACATGGGCATGCCGCTGGCCGAGATCCTCGACCTTGACGCATTGAGTGCCGACTGCGCTGACGACGGCGTGTGGAGCTTCCTGTTCGTCGCGCCACCGCTGCACATCAGCAACGCCGTCGGGTCCCCCGTCACGCCCATCGCGATCAAATGAGCCCGGCATTCCAGTACCGGCTGCGAACCCCGACGCCACTGGTCAGCATCGAGGACTACCGGACCGCGGCACGCCGGGCCCTGCCCGTCATGGTGTGGGCCTACCTGGACGGCGGGGCAGAGGACGAGCGCACGATGCGGGCCAACCGTGCCTCCTTCGCCAAATGGCAGCTGCGCCAACGGGTTCTGTCCGGGCACGCCGATGCCGATCTGGGCGTGACGATCGACGGGCAACGACTCGACCTGCCGGTGCTGCTGGCGCCCACCGGACTCACCGGCCTGGCGCACTACTCGGGTGAGCTGGCCGCGGCCCGGGCCGCCGAACAGGCCGGGACCCGGCTCACCCTGTCCACGGCGTCGTCGTACTCCATCGAGGAGGTCGCCGCGGGCACCTCGGCCGATCACTGGTTCCAGCTCTACCCCTGGGGCGACGGCCCGTTCTCGGATTCCATGCTCAGCCGGGCCCGTGACGCCGGATACCGCACCCTGGTGGTGACCGTCGACGTCCCGGCGCAGGGCAACCGGACCGGTGAGCGGCGCATCGGGATGGGGCATCCACCGATCCTCACCCCGCGCCGGATCGCCGACGCCGCGATCCGGCCGGCCTGGTGGTACGGGCTGCTGCGTCATCAACGGATGACGATGCGCAGCCTCACCCACATCACGGGCGCCAAGGGTGCCGTGGAATCGGTCAGCATCCAGAGCCGCCGGATGCGGCCGGACCTGAGCTGGCGCGACGTGGGTGCACTCCGCGAGCGTTGGGACGGACCCTTCGTGGTCAAGGGTGTGTTGGAGCCCGACGACGCGATACGTGCAGTCGACGAGGTGGGCGCCACCGGGGTGGTGGTGTCCAATCATGGTGGGCGCCAACTCAATGGGGTGGTCGCCTCGATCGACGCGTTGCCCGACATTGCCGAGGCTGTCGGCGACCGCGCCACGGTGCTACTGGACAGCGGTGTGCGCTGTGGCACCGACGTGGTCACCGCGTTGGCCCTCGGCGCGGACGCGGTGATGATCGGCCGGCCCTACATCTACGGCCTGGCCGTGGCCGGCGGGGCCGGGGTCAGTGCGGTGCTCGACATCCTGGCCGCCGAGATCCGTTCGACTTTGACGCTGATGGGTGTGGCGAGCGTGGCCGACCTGACCCCCTCAGTTCTTCGCCGAACAGACGCAAACCCGTACATCTGCGAGTGAAAAGGTACGGGTTTGCGTCTGCTCGCGCTAAGAACGCTTGGGTGGGCGGGGCCGGACCAGCACCGCCTGCTGGATCGCGCCCACCGCCCCGGACTCGTCGAACAACGTGCCCACCGTGGTGCCGATGCCGTCAGGTCCGTAGTGGGTGTCGGCGCGGATGCCGATCCACTCCCCGTCGGGCATGCGATGGATGTGCACCACCAGATCGGTGTTGAGGAACGTCCACTTGCGGATGTCGATCTTCGACCCGATGCCGTTGGCGTCGTCGGCGACCGCGAACAGCCGCTGCAACGGCGTCATCGGTTCACCCTTGACCACATCGACCGTCGGCTTGAGCCACGACTCGCCCGGGCCGGGCGCCTGGGGCACCGTCAGCCAGCGCCAGTCCACGCTGTGCACATAGTTGGGCTCCCAGTTCTTGGCCATGTCGCGGCTACGGGCCTGCTCCAACGGAGGTAGCGGCTCGACGCCCGTATGCGCGACGGCGGTGGTGTCCAGTTGCAGCATCCGCCACCCGCCGGCGCGCGCCACCACCCGGGGTTCTCCGTCGGGCCCGAGCGCCAGCATCTCGGCGTTGACGAGCTCGATCTGCTTGCCGGGCCGTTCCAGTTGGGCCCGCACCCACAGGTCACCTTCGGACGGCACACCGCCCATCAGGTCGATGGCCACCCGACTCAACCGCGTGTCGTCGCGGTGCACACAGCGTTCCAGCGCGCGCACCAACAGCGCCGACACCGGCGCGCCGTGCTGGATCGAGGCCGACCAGGTGCCGCGCGCCATGTCGGTGGCGCGAAACTTCTCGCCGAGCGGATCGTTCGCGTCGATCAGCTCGTAGTAAGAGTCAGACATGTCTACCGTTCAGTGGTGATGGTGATGGGTGTCGTGATCGCCGGGTGCGGGAATGTCGACCGTCACGGTGTCGACCCGCGAGAGCTTGGTGCCGACGAGCCGTTCCGGGTAGGCGTCGGTGGTGGTGACCAGAAACAGCGTGCGCCCCTCGACACCGCCGAGGGCACAGGCGATTGCGGTGCGTCCGTCGGCATCGATGCGGTCGGTGACCGTCGAGCCGTCGGGCGCGATGCGCTGGAACCCGTGCGCCAATGTCAATGCCGCCCACACGCCGCCCTCGGCGTCGACGGCGAGCCCGTCGGGTGGGCCGTCGAGCCCCTCGATGAACACGCGCCGATCGGTGAGGCTGCCGTCGGGGCGGATCGTGAAGGCGCTGAGCCGTCGGGCGGTGGATTCGGCGACGATCAAGGTGGTGCCGTCCGGGGTGATGACCATGCCGTTGGGGAAGTCAAGGTTGTCGGCGACCACGCTCGCCGTGCCGTCGGGGTCGACGCGCACGATCACGCCGTGGGAACGCGCCTGCGACCCGACGTACGCCCGACCGTGTTCGTCCAGAACCATGTCACCGAGGTCGGCGGGAACGAGATCGCTGAGATCCACCAACAGTTCCACGGTGTCGCCGTCGTAGCGCAGCACCTGGCGGCCTCGGGTAGAAACGATCAGCAGCGAGCCGTCCGGCCGAAAACCCAAACCGGACGGGGAATGTCCGGGGACGGGCAGGGTGGTCATGGCCCCCGACAGGGTGACCGTGTGCACGGCCTCGCCCAGCATGTCGGAGAACCACAGCAGGCCTTCGAACCAGCGTGGGCCCTCACCGAAACAGAAGCCATGTGCGAGTTCGGTTGTCCCGGCCTCTTCGGTTCCCGCCGTCATATCCTCGTGCCTTTACAAAACACGCCCCAAGTGTCACGCTCGCAGGGTGTCACTGTCAACCACCGGAGCGCGGTAGATGAAGAAGTTCTACGGCCACACGCTGCTGTATCTGCACGAGACCATCGATCTCGGTTCGGGCCGGACAGATCAGTTCACCCAGACATTCGGTGAGGTCTATCAGCCGATGATGGAGGAGCTGGGTGCCCGGCTGTTCGCGATCTGGGAAACCACGCCGTACAACGGGCACTGGCCGCAGGTGACGATCATCTGGGAGATCGACGCTTTCGCCGACTATGCCCGCATCGGCAAGGCCCAAGCCGCCGGAGGCAGTCACGAGAAGCCCGCACTGCAGTGGGCGGCATACCTGTCCGAGCTCGGAGCCCGCGGCGAGGGCCGAATCATGTACGCCGGCAAGTACAACCGCACACTCGCCCAGCTTCAGGATGCGAAGTTCGGTGCCGGACTGGTGATCCAGGAGATCATGGAGACCAAGCCGGGGCGTCAGGACGACTACATCCGCGAACTGGAACGGTTGTATGTGCCGTGGTCGGAGAGCACCGGCAAACGCTGGCTGGGGTCGTTCATCACCACGTTCCGGTTCAACGAGGTGATCCACTATTGGGCGCTCGACGACGACTGGGACTGCTTCGAGAACCACTATCCGTCGTGGAAGGGGAATCCGCCCGCGGAGATCGTGACCTGGATGAGTGTCGCGCCCGCCCTGCGTGACGGCTGGGAGGATTCGATCCTCTCGGCGCTGCCACCCTCGCCGCTGAAGTAGGTATGCGATGAATCAACCTGTGCTGCAGGGGTTCACCTACGATCCCTTCGATCCGGACGTGATGGCCAATCCGTTGCCGTACTACCGGATTCTGCGCGACGAGTACCCGGTGTATTACATCGACAAGTGGGACACCTACGCGCTGTCCCGGTTCGAGGACATCTGGAACATGCTCGGCGTCAACGACGGAACCTTCGTCGCCTCCGAGGGCACCCTGCCGGCGGCGAACGTCTTGGCACACCACAACGACGGCCCGGTGCCCGATCCGCCGTTGCACCCCATGCCCTTTCACGCAAACTTCGACTCGCCGCTCTACGAGAACGTGCGCAAATGCACGTCCGCCCAGTTCCGGATCAGGACCGTACCCAAGTTGGCTGACCGGATCAGAACGCTGGCCAACGAGCGGCTCGACGAGTTGCTGCCGCGTGGCACGTTCGACCTCACCCAGGATTATGGTGGCATCGTCGCGGCCGCGATGGTCTGCGATTTCGTCGGATTACCAGCCGATCTGGCGCCAGAGGTACTGGCCACCGTCAATGCCGGCAGCCTCGCGCAACCGGGTGAAGGGGTCGAGGTGGGCAACGCCCGGCCCGGCTATCTGTCGTATCTCACCCCGATCATCGAACGTCGTCGTGCCGAGGGTGCCGACGGCAGTGTGCCGATCGCCGACGCCCTGATCGACTTCCGCCTGCCCGACGGGTCGGCCTTCGGGGACATGGAAGCCGCCGTGCAGATGCTGGGTGTGTTCATCGGCGGCACCGAAACCGTCCCGAAGATCACCGCGACCGGGCTGTGGCAGCTGTTGCGCCACCCCGACCAATTGGTTGCGGTGCGAGCCGATCTCGACGGCAACGTGCCGATCGCGCGCGAGGAGATCATCCGGCACAGCGCCCCGGCGCAGTGGTTCGCACGGACCGTACGGCGGCCGTACACCGTCCACGGCACGACCATCAATCCCGGGCAGCGCATCATCACGCTGCTGGCCTCGGCCGCCCGCGACGAACGGGAATATGACAATCCGGATGAGTTCGTATGGAACCGGCCGATCGAACGGCTGTTGTCGTTCGGGCACGGCCAGCATTTCTGCCTGGGAGTGCACGTGGCCCGGTTGGAGATCACCATCATGATCCAGGAGTTCCTCAAACGCGTGCCCGAGTACCACATCGACGAGGCCGCGGCGTCCCGCCCGCCGTCGAGTTTTCAGTGGGGCTGGAACAACATTCCCGTGGAGGTGTGACATGTGGTGTTACCGCCTCGTGGCACCGTTCACGTTCGAACGATCCGACATCGCCGAGCCCACACCGGAATCCCTGTCCGACGGCCAGGTGCTGCTCGACTTCCTGGCCGCCGGGATCTGCGGGAGCGACCTGCCCGGATTCAAGGGCACCCAGGGCAAGCTTCCGGGTGACACCGGTCCCTGCGCGGCGGAGATGAACGGCTTCCCGATCCACGAGATCGTCGGCGAGGTGCTGGCCAGCCGCCATCCCGATCATCGGGCGGGGGAGCGGGTGGTGGGCTGGGCCTCGGGTTTCGACGGTCTGATGGGCCGCGTAATCACCGACGGTGCCGGGCTGGTGACCTACGACCCCGCGCTCGCCCCCGAGCTCGCGGTGGGGCTGCAGCCGCTGGCCTGCGTGCTCTACGCCATGGAGCAGTTGCCCGATGTCACCGGCCGTCACGTCGCGGTCATCGGGCAGGGGTCGATCGGTCTGTTGTTCTCCTATGTGGCAAAGGCTTTGGGGGCCGCCCGGGTCACCGGCGTGGACCCGGTGGACCGCACCACGATCGGCCCGCGGTTCGGGGTCGACGACATGGTCCGTGCCACCAGTGACCGCTGGGTCAGGCATCTGGGCGCCGACGGCAAACCGGACATCGTCATCGAGGCCGTCGGGCATCAGGTCGCCACCCTCAACCACGCGCTGGAGGCCGCCGCGTTCGGCGGCACGGTGTTCTACTTCGGCGTACCCGACGACGACAGTTACCCGATCAGCATGCGCACCATGTTGCGGAACAACCTGACCCTGAAATCCGGTGTCACGCTGGACCGTCAGCGCGTGTTACGTCGCGCCGACGCGTTCGCCCGCGAGCATCCGGATCTGTTGCCCCGCTACGTGACCCACACCTTCGGCGTCGACGAGGTACCGGCCGCATTCGAATTCGCCAGCCGCCCCATGCCCGAACGCGTCAAGATTGCGATCACCCGATGATCCCGAGCCGACTGCAGGACGCACTCGCGGCCAACGCCCAGGTCTGGGGCGGCTGGGTGGTCGGACCGACGATCATCGGCCCCGAGGAGTTCGCGGCCGCGGGCTACCACTACGTCGGATTCGACGTCCAGCACGGCTATCTCGACGACGCCGACGTGGCGCTGTTGCTGCGCAGGTTGGAGCATGTGCCGATTGCCACGGCGGTGCGGTTGCCGTCGGCCGATGCCGCACCGATCGGCCGGGTACTCGACGCCGGTGCCGATGCGGTGATCATCGCCATGGTGGAATCGGCCGAGCAGGCCGCGGCGGCGGTCGCGGCCACCAGATTCGCTCCGGCCGGGGTACGCAGCTTCGGGCCGTTGCGCGCCAGCATGGGGTTGGACGCCGACGAACTGGAATCGCGGGTGAGTGTGTTCGCGATGATCGAGACGGCAGCCGGCCTGGCCGCCGTCGAGGAGATCTGCGCCGTTCCCGGCCTCACGGGCGTGTACGTCGGACCGGCAGATCTGGCCATCTCGATGGGCTACCAGCTCGCCGACGCCTGGACCCACCCGGACGTACGAGCATCGATGGTCGCGATCAAGGACGCCGCCCACGCGGCCGGGTTGGTCACCGGGATTCATGCCGGGGCGGGAAGACTCGGAAAAGCGATGGCCGGCCTGGGGTTCCAGATGATCACCCTGGCCTCGGAGTCGCAGGCCCTGCGCCGCGGTGCCACCGAGCACCTGCAGGAAGCCATCGGACAGAACCACGACGAATCGATCCAAAGGGGATATCAGTGAGCGCAACCGGTCGGGTGGCCCTGGTGACCGGCGCCGCCCGGGGCCAAGGTGCAGCCATCGTGGCACGCCTGGTGGCCGACGGCTACCGGGTGACCGCGGCCGATCTGCTGTTCGACGAACTGGCGGCTGGCACAACCGAATTCGGTGATCGTGTGCTGGCCGTGACGCTCGACGTCACCTCGGCCGAACAATGGCAGGCCGCGGTGCAGGCAACGATGAAACAGTTCGGAGGGCTCAACGCACTGGTCAACAACGCCGGTGTGCTGCACCGGGCCTCGATCGCCGAGGAAACCCCGCAAGGATTCGAGGGATCCTGGCGGGTCAACTGCCTCGGCCCGTTCCTGGGGCTGCAGGCCGCCCTTGAACCGCTGCGGCAGGCGGAAGGGGCCGCGGTGGTGAACACCTGCAGCACCGGCGCGGTCCGCCCGTTCCCGAACCACGCCGCCTATGGCTCGTCAAAATGGGCGCTGCGGGGGCTCACCCAGCTGGCCGCCGCCGAGCTGAGCCGGGACGGCATCCGGGTCAACGCCGTGTTCCCGGGGCCGGTCGAGACTCCGATGCTCGACGAAAAGACCCAGGCCCGGCTGGCCGAGCGGGCCACCCTGGGCCGGTTGGGCACACCCACCGAGATCGCCGACGCCGTGGCGTTCCTGCTGTCGGAGCAAGCGTCGTTCATCACCGGTTCCGAGCTGCTCGTCGACGGCGGCCAATGTCTGCAGATCGGATGACACGCATGGGCAACTCTGCATCGGTGGGAATCATCGGCGCCGGCCCCGGCGGCCTGGCGCTCGGAATCTTCCTGAAGAAAGCCGGTTTCGACGATTTCACCATCTTCGACCGCGAAGATGGCGTCGGCGGCACCTGGCGGATCAACACGTACCCGGGTCTGGCCTGCGACGTGAAATCGCACCTGTACTCGTATTCGTTCGACCTCAACGCCGACTGGAGCCGGATGTGGGCGGGGCAACCGGAGATCCTCGAGTATTTCGAGCGGTGCGCCCAGCGGTACCGATTGGGCCCGCATCTGCAGCTGAACACCGAGATCGTCGCGGCACGATGGGACGCCGAGGCCGGCAACTGGTTGCTGACCACTGCGACCGGCGCGCAGCATCGCTTCGACGTCGTGGTGTCGGCAATCGGGCTGTTCACCCAACCGTTGCAGCCGGACCTGATCCAGGAGGAACCCTTTACCGGCACCCTCATGCACACCGCCAACTGGGATCACGATGTCGAGCTCGACGGCGCCAAGGTGGCCGTGCTCGGTACCGGATCGACTGCCTCCCAAGTAGTTCCAGAACTGGCCAAGGTCGCCGAGAAGGTGTATTCGGTGCAACGCTCGGCGACCTGGGTACTGCCGAAACCCGACCGGCCCTACACCGAACGGGAACGCTGGCTGTTCGCCCACATCCCGTTCGCCAAGAAGATCTACCGGACCCGGCTGTGGTTGCGCAGTGAGTCCAACATCGCGGTGATCGAGAACGGCAGCGACAAGACCCAGGAGTTCAAGGCGATCGCGCTGAACCTCCTCGAATCGACGGTGGCCGACGAGGATTTGCGGGCCCGGCTCACCCCCGACCACCCGCTGGGCTGCAAGCGTCTGGTTTTCTCACCGGACTTCATCCAGACCCTGACCCGACCGAACGTCGAGGTGGTATCAAGCCCGGCGCGGGCGCTGCGATCGAGAACGCTGGTCACCGAGGACGGCCGGGAACTCGACGTCGATGTGGTGGTGTGCGCCACCGGCTATGCCGCGGCCGACTATCTGGGCCAGATCGAGGTGACTGGGGAAAACGGGGTGTCGCTGCACGACACTTGGCGTGACGGAGCTTTCGCCTACCTGGGGATGACGGTGCCCGGATTCCCGAACTTCTTCATGCTCTACGGCCCCAACACCAACGTCGGGTCGAACAGCGTCATCTTCATCCTGGAGGCTCAGGCTCGCTATGTGGTACGGGCCCTCAAACACCTTCGGCGCAAACGCAAGTCATATGTCGCGGTACGGCCCGAGGCAATGGCGGCGTTCCTTTCCGACGTCGACCGCTGGATGCAGGGCACCGTGTGGCTCACGCGGTGCAGCAGCTATTTCCGGGCGCCCAGCGGACGCGTCGTCACGCAGTGGCCGCGCAGCGCCCGGGCGTTCTGGACGATGACGCGACGGTTCCGTCCGGGCGACTACACCTTCGACCCGCCCGTCGCCCGGCCGGACGCGGTCGCCGCGGGCGCCGACCGAACGGACGGCTGACCAGTGTCCTGGCGGGCGCGCCTCGACCCTGCGCTGCGCGGCTTCGCCGAGGCGCGCACCGACCTGTCTGCCGACGTGTTGGGGGCGGTGCGCGCGTCGCTGGATCAACGCCGCCGTGAGGCGGCGCAGATGTTGGACGCCCCGGGGGTGGAGATCATCGGGGGGCGGGTCACGCTCGGGCGTCGCACCATCGCCGTGCGCATCTACCGGGCTGGGCCCTCGCCCGCCCCTGCGGTGATCTACTGCCACTCCGGCGCCTTCGTCCTGGGTAATCTCGACACCGACCAGATCCAATGCGTGGAGTTGGCGCGACGCGCCCGCTGCACCGTGATCGCGATGGACTACCGGTTGGCTCCGGAAGCGCCGTACCCGGCCGGTTTCGACGACGCCATGGTGGTGCTCAACTGGGCTGCCACGATGGCCGCCGAGCTTGACATCGATGCCGACCGGATCGCCGTGGCCGGCAGCAGCGCCGGCGGCGCGCTGGCGGCGTTGCTGGCCCAACACTCCGCGGCCGGCTCGGCACCGCCGGTGGTGTTCCAGGCCCTGCACCAACCGGTGCTCGACAACCGGCGCACCGGATCGAAGGAGGAGTTCGTCGACACCCCCGGGTTCGATGGTCCGGCCACCGTGGCGATGTGGCGGCACTACTCGGGTGGTCGCGACATCACTGAGGTGGCGGTGCCGGCTCGGACCGACGCGCTGGCCCGTGTGGCGCCGGCCCTCATCACCTGCTCGGAGCTCGATCCGTTGCGTGACGAGGCGCTGGACTACGCCCGCAGCCTGCTGAAACAGAAAGTTGCCACCGAACTCCACCTGTTCGCCGGGACCTGCCATGGCTTCGATTCGCTGCTTCCCGAGTGGGAGGTCAGCCAACAACTCTTCGCCCTGCAGGGCGCGGCATTGCGCCGTGCCCTGCACGGCTGAGCCGGTAGCTGACCGCCTCGGACATCGGCTCGGCGGTGGTTGTCGGCAAATATTGGCAATATTGTGGGCAATAATGCAGGTCTGTGGCACGGGGAACAGGCACGGGCAACCGCGGGCAAGTGAGCGATTGAGAGGTGGCTATGTCGGCCGACGACGACCGGCTCACGTACTCCAGAGACCCCAAACACGCCCGGGGCACGTTGGACTACGGCGGGCTCGACGCCCTGCTGGGTGGTCCGGTGGCGGCGCTGCCCCACGGCCGGTCGCGGCCCGACGATGCCCGGGTTTCGACCCCGCCGGTCGTCCTCACCTCGAATTTCGCCGTCCCCGGCGAATCCGAGATCACGGCCAAGCTGCCGCCGGTGAGCCCGCGTCGTCCCATCGCCCCGCCGGCCAACGCCTCGCCGACCGCCGGTAACTGGATCCTGGAGCAGCCGGTTCCCGCGGCGGCCGCCGACGAGCTGCGCGCGATCGACAACCTGGCTCGCGTCGGCGTGCGCTCGGCCGTCAAGATGCAACCCCGTCGCGGCTGGCGACGCGCGGTCTATGTCATGACCCGTCTCAACCTCGGGTTGTCCCGCGACGAACTCTACGAACTCGATCTGTACGCCCGGGTGCGCCGCACAGCGCGAGAGTCCTATCAGATCGGCGTGTTCGGGCTGAAGGGCGGCGTCGGTAAAACCGCGGTCACCGTGGCTCTGGGATCGGTGCTCAGCGCGGTGCGCGGTGACCGCATCCTGGCGGTGGACGCCGATCCGGCAGGCGGCAATCTGGCCGATCGGGCCGGGCGACAGTCCGCGGCGACCGTGAGCGATCTGCTGGCGGCCAAGGACCTTTCGCGCTACAACGATGTCCGCGCCTATACGAGCATGAACGAGTCCAAGCTCGAAGTGCTTGCCGGTGACGAATACAGCCGGGCCGGCCGGGCATTCAACGATGTGGACTGGAACTCCGCCACCGCCGCGGTCTCCAAGCACTACAACCTCGTCCTTGCCGATTGCGCCGCCGACATGTTCGCCTCGGCGGCCCGCGGCGTGTTGGCAACGGTGTCCGGCGCGGTGATCGTGGCCAGTGCCTCCATCGACGGAGCCCGCCAAGCGGCGGTGACCATGGACTGGCTGCGGCAGAACGGCCATCAGGAGCTGCTGAACCGCTCCTGTGTCGTCATCAATCACGTGGGTCCGCGCAAACCCAACGTGAATACCGGTGACCTGGTACACCAGTTCCAAAAGCATGTGGCTCCCGGCCGGGTGGTCGTGCTGCCGTGGGACAAGCACATCGCCGCGGGCACCGACATCCGGTTCGACCTGCTGCGGCCGGCCTACCGGCGTCGCATCCTGGAGCTGGCCGCGGCCCTGTCCGACGACTTCGAGGGCGGCGCGCCACTCATCTGAGCGCGAGTTCCCGTGCGACCGCGGCGTGATACCTGTCGATGTTCGCCGGATTCACCACGCGGAACAGCGCATCCGGCAGCGGGGTGTCCTTGTAGGCCTCGATGGTCATCGTGCGGCCAAAGAGCGTGACGTCGTTGCCCGGCCGGGTGAACTGGTACTGCACGGTGATCCGGCCGTCCATACCGCCGTTGCCATCTCGGTCATGTCCCAGCCGGCCCACCGAGTTGAACACCCACAGGCGTGGCCGCATCGCGATCGCCAGGTGCCAGGTGTAGATCTGCGTCCCGTCCGGCCCGGCCTCGGTCCAGGTGTCACCGACTTGCAACGGCAATCGTTCCGGTAGTCCGCCGATGTGGGCACTGCCCGGGTAGGTCTTGACCCAGTTCGCCGGGTTGGTGACGAAATCGTAGATCTCCTCGGCGGATTGGGTGAACGCTGTCTCGGAGCTGGTGGTCACGATGCCCAATGGTGTTCGCTCTCCTCTGGTTTCAAGGTTGGTTTCAAGGTTGTGCCGGTCACAGATCGCAGCCGCAGGCTGCCGAATCGCCCGGGGTGGGAAGCTCGGCGAGCACGTCCACACGCGTCGGGTCGAAGCTGAATAATCCCTGAATCGGCAGGGATTCCGGCGGGGTGTCGGGGTAACTCCAGGCCACGTCGGCGATGATGCTGTCGCCGATCGCCGCCGACCAGTAGCGGGCGGTGCCCTTGTAGTTGCAGTACGACGTCGTCTGGCTGGGCTGCAACAGGTCGGTGCGGACCAGGGCCGGATCGACGTAGAGGCGGGGCTCCAGCGCAGTTTCGAAGACGACCACCGTCTCGTCGGTGTCGACCAGGACGGTATCCGCAGCGGTCACCCGCAGGCTGCGCCGGGTCGGCCGGCAATCGATCCGGTGATACGGGTTGGGCGGATAGTGCACGAGCTTGCGGCCTTCTTCGAACCAGGCGTCGACGGCATCCCACGGTACCGAGACGTATCCCGGCGCCTCGAGTACCGGCTCGTGGGGGAGGCCGCCGACCTCGTCGCTGCGAAACGCATAGCTCAGTGGGTGGCCGGCGCGGTGCACCATCAGGGCGTGCTCGGTGTCGAGTACGACGATGTCACCGCGAACGGCTTGGATACGGCGCGGATGGGGCTCGATGTACACGGTGGCGCCCGCGAGCGGGGGAGTAAACCAACCGGCCGGTTGGGTGCTCAATGGGCCACGCCCGGCAACGAGACTCATTGCGCCACCTCCACTTTGGCCGACCCGCTGGCCGCGGCGCGCGGGCGGGGACGCCCCGACCATCTCCGGTGCGGCGATCGGCGCGTCAAGATAGAAGCTTTACAGATTATCTTGAGAATGTCACGCTGTTGGATGAGGCGGACGACACCGCAACAACCCTCGAGACGTACCGGCCGATCAGGCCTCTGGACCCGGAATGGATGCCTTATGTCCCCACAGCCAGAAATGTCCGTGCAGTTGTCCGAGGTACCCGCGGTCGGCGAATCGCCCGCCGCCGGGTCGCTCACCGTGCCGATCACCCGGCGGCGGGTGTGGCCGGAGCGGGCCGTGCGGTACGAGCTCACCGTGGTGGCCGCAGAAGTCGCCCCGGTGGTGTCCGGCATCGGCGGATGGTTGTTCGACCGGGCCATGGCGGGCTGGCGGGTGGGCGTGGCCGTCGGCCAGGGCGCCGACGTTGCCGCCGACCGGCGGGCGTTGGGCATCCTCGGTGTGAAACTCGTTGAGCCCGAAGCGCTCTCGCTAACAGACGCAGATGAGGGTGAAGCGGTCACGATGACGGCGATCAGCGTCGACCGTCTGGAACCGGCCGCGATGCGCGATCTCGGTGACGCGGTGTTTTTCGGGTGGCGAGCTCCCGACGGCCTCACCGGTCAGGTGCACCGGGTGAACTACCGGCCGAGTGCGGCCGCGTTGGCGTTCAAGGCGCACGCATCTGCGGTGCTCGGGTCCGATGCCCGGCCGACCGGCGCAGTCGAGACCATGTACCGGTATGGCCGGTCCGCGGGCCTGTTGGATTCTGATCTGGTCCCCGTGTGTTGATGGCGGGACGGGCGTCAGTGGCCGGTCTGCTCGACGTGTTCGACGTGGCCCCGGCCGGTCCCGATCGATTCGTCGGCGTGACCGGACCCGCCGGCACCGATGGCCGGCAGGTGGCCAAAGGCACACAAGCGCTGGGTCAGGTGATCGTGGCAACCGCAAAGCGATTCCCGAACAAGACGATTCGTTCGGCACATGCGGTCTTCACCAGGCCCGTCGTGATCGACTCCACCGTCGAGCTGTCGGTCGGCGTCGTGCACGAGGGCCGCTCGACCGCCACCGCCGTGGTGGCCGTGCAGCAGGATTCACGGCGGTGCGCCACGGTAACGGTGCTGGCCGATGTGCCTGGCGGTGAGGTGATCAACCACCACGCGCTACGGCCCGACGTCGAGACCCCCGCCGATGCCTATCCGGGGACACCGGCCATGGACGGCCACGAGTTGCGCCTGGTCGACATCGTCGACGTCAACAGTCCCGGCGAAGTGGGCCCGCCCGAACTGCATGCCTGGCTGCGCTATGACCCGATCCCGGCGCGCGACGATCTGGCCAAGGCGCTGTTGGCGTATTTCACCGGGCAACTCGGCATCTCGACCACGATGCGGCCCCATCGCGGGGTGGGTACCGCGCAGGCGCATGCGACGTTGTCGACGGCGCTGATGTCGGCAACGGTTGTCTTCCATGACACGGTGGCATGGGACGACTGGTTGCTCTACAGCCACGACAGCACCGCGGCCGGCCAGGGAATGTCATATGTCCGCGGTCAGGTACACACCGAAGACGGCGACCTCTTGGCCTCGTTCACGCAGGAAGGGCTGATCCGCTCGATGCGCGCGACCGATACCGCCATCGATGTGCCGGCCCGTTTGTAGAGCCGACGCGCAGGGATGCGCCTAGCGAATCCAGCCGCGGCGGCGCAGCCACCAGTCGCGAGCGACGGCCAACACGATGAGGACCGCGAACGAGATGAGGAACCAGTCCTCGACACGTCCGACGTGGTTTCCGCGCATCATCACCAGCAAGAAGGCCGCCGACAGCAGGCCGCCGATGTGGATCACCCTGATGTTCAGATGGGACCAGCCCCATGCTGCGGACGGCACGTCCTCGACGTCGACGCCGTTGTGTCGCTCCACCTCGGTGCTGGCCACGGGTTGCTCCTCAGGATCGAACTGGCTTCAGGCTGGCTTGCCGACATTCTGGCATACGACGCTGCGTCGTATGCCGACCCCCGGCGCTCAATTCAGGCTGCGGTCCCTCGGCCGCCTGCTCAGCCGCGCCGAACGGCAGATCTTGCGCTGGTACGGACAGTTTCCCGATACGGATACAGAGAAGGGTTGGTAGATGCAGTTCTGGAGTGGCACGGCGTTCATGGACACCGCCGATGCACTGGTGGTGGCACCGTTGCTCGACGAGGCCGGATACCACGGCATGGTCTGCTCGGATCACATGATCTATCCGCGCGAACTGTCCTCGCACTACCCGGATTCACCGAGCGGCACGCCACCGTGGGCACCGGAGACCGCCTGGCCCGACTCCTGGGTCCTGATCGGTGCGATGGCAGCCCTCACGCGACGGCTACGGTTTTCCAACGCCGTGTATGTGGCGCCGGCCCGCCCACTGCTCGAGGTCGCCAAGCAGGTCGCGACGGCAGCGGTGATCTCGAACGGTCGGGTGTCCCTCGGCGTCGGCGTCGGGTGGATGCGCGAGGAATTCGAACTGATGGGCCAGGACTTCGACACCCGTGGTCGGCGGCTCGACGAGATGATCCCGGCGCTGCGTGAGCTGTGGCGCGGCGGTTGGGTGTCGTTCGAGGGGCGTTACTACCAGGTTCCCGAGATGACGATCGAACCTCATCCGCCGGCGCCGGTGCCGATCCTGTGCGGTGGCGAATCCGAGGCGGCGCTGCGGCGGGCGGCGCGGGCCTGCGACGGATGGATCGGCTACGCCTACACCCTGGAACAGGCGACCCGGTACACCAGCCGGCTGGCCGAGCTGCGCCGTGAATACGGCCGGGAGCACGAGCCGTTCGAGATCATCTTGGCCTTGCTGGACCCACCGTCGCCGGATCTGTACAAGCGGGCCGAGGATCTCGGCATCACCGCGGTGATGTGCGCGCCGTGGGCCGTAACGGAACCCGCGGATTCAGCCGCTGCCTCCGGGCCGAACCGATTCCGCGGCCCCATCGAACGATTCGCCGAGTCGATCATCGCGAAGGTGCGGTAAGCCACGCGCGGGCGCCTCGCGGCGGTGCTCACTATGATCGCGCAAAACCGGTGTGCAGAGAGGACGCTCGATGAACCGCGCGGCGCTACGTGTCGGCCAGGCCGGCGCGGCCGGCGTCATCATCGCGCTCGGTATCGGCGTGGGTGCCTACAACGCGTGGTGGCTGGCGCTGTTGGTCTCGGTCCCGCTGATCGTGGTCGGTGTGGCGATGGTGCCGCGGGCCTCACGCCTCTCCGAACTTGAGGTCTTCGAGAACGCGTCGGTCCCGCATTCGGTGCCGGTGCGGGTCGAGGCGCTGACCCGCAGCAGTTTCACCGACGACGAAATGCAGCCGACGTTGGTGAGTGCGACAGTCAGCCCGCCGCACGACACCGAGTACCAGGCGCGCTGGATCGCCTCGATGTCGCAGGCAGACTTCCGTGCCCTGGCTGATAACCCGTCGACCACGTTGGCGCCCAACGGATTACCTCGGCGTGACGTGACGCGCACACCCCGGTTCGATGACCACCCCGGCCGGTGGGCGCTGATCTCCCCGGCCATCACCATCCTGGTGACGCTGACCGTGCTGTTCGGTGTCGGCGACGCCTGGCATATCTCATTCGACCGGCCCGCATCACCCGCGCCGCGAGCCGAGACCGCGCCCACGTCCAAGGACATGAACCTCAACGCCCGCCGCGACGGCATGATCCGGGCGATCACCGAACAGTTCGGCCCCGCGGCGGCCAACAACCTGCTCAGTCTCCGGTTCACCGGCAGCGGGTCCGATTACGGCACGGTGCTCGACCCGACCAACGGCGACACCACGATCGTCTACGTCAACAACGGCGGGGACGCGTTCACCACGCCGTCGGCGCAAGTGCTGCGCAAGGACAGCACCTTCTCCGCGTCGGACATCGCCGCCACCGACCTGATCGCCATCGTCGACAAGATATCCCGCCAACTCGATTCCGGCAGGCGGAAACTCGACACCCTGGAGATCAAACGGTTGGCTCCCGGCGCGCCGGTGATCCTCAGCGGCACCTTCGCCAGCAAGACGATCAACGCGCTTCCGGACGGCACCGTCGGTGAGATCTTCGACCCGGCAGATTTTGCCGTGTCGTTCCACAAGGCGCGGGATGCGCTGGCGTCGGCCGGGATAGCGCCGTCAGACCGGGTGCTGACGAACTTCGAGATCCGTGGCACTCATCGGGCGACCCCGATCGCCCATGCCAGTGAACTCCAAACCAACGGCGGTGTGCTGCTCGAGTTCCAGACCGGGGAGCGGTCCGGCCAGATCATCATCGTGCCGGGGGAGTTGCCCGAGGTCACCGACGAGTCGTACAACGCGGGCAGGCAGACCTTCGCTTTCGGCGACATCGCGCCGGATGTCTTCGAATCCGTTCGCGCACAGGCGATGCAGCGTGGCGCGCTGGAACCGTACGAACGTGAGGCCGTGCACATCTGGATGACGGACCGGGAGATCGATCCGTCCCGGTTGGCGATTCGGATCGAACTCGCCGGGGTGGACGCCGCGACCGGCACGTACTCGGTCTCCGGAGAGTTCCTCGCGCCGGGTGCCACCTGAAGCGGTCAGCTGGTCCGGGCTGCCTCGATCGCGCGGCGGGTGACGCCTTCCAGCTGTGCCAGTTGGCCTTTCGGCGGGTGTAGGACGCCGCGATCGACGAGTTTTGTGACGATCTCGCGCACCCGCCCGTAGTAGGTGGCCTGTTCGGCCGGTGTGGTGCTCGAGGCGGCGTGGTTGTAGAGCTTGAGCGCGGTGTCCATTTCGGTCCGGTCGGCCGGTTCGAGATAGGACGTGCCCACCTTCATGCCGTGCGATTCGCACGCGATCCAGGCGCGGCGCAGTGTCACTACCGCTTGCTGGTAGGCGTCGGCCAAGCCCCGGTTGCCCGGATAAGCCTCGGTGCGTAGAGCCTGGGCCTCATCGAGTGCGAGGTGGAACGTTTGCGTGGGCTCGACGGTGACATCGGTGATGGCGGGGTAGCGCAACAGCATCGCCGGGTCCAGTTCGTACGCGCCGTAGGCGCCGAGAATGTCGTCGTGGCGCCGGGCAGCTTCGGCCCACAACCGTTTCGCGGCCTCGTCGGTTCCGGCGTCGGCAATTCGTGCACCCGACACCGGCGGTGCGGTCGGTTGAACCGCCGGCAGCGCCGCCTCCAGCCGCTCCACGATCTCGGTCACCGCCGGATCTGATCTGACGGCTGCGATCCGCCACTCATCGTGACGGCCGTCGGCTGCGGCGAAGGTCAGCGTCAGGTAGTGCTGACCACGAACCGTCAGGCGCCGACCGTCGGTTGCCGTGTGCTCGGCCGGGCCGCCCTGTCCCACCGAGACCAGCGACGACAGCGGGTAGCTGACGATTTCGTGGTTCTCGTCGCCGAGATAGACGGTGTCGCCGGCGACGGTGACCAATACCGCGCCGGGCACACTCATCCGTCCGTAGGCCACCGCGCCCAGTCCGAGGGTGACCAGCACCGCCACGACGGTGGCGGTGAGGAGTCCGGAGACTCCGGCGTAGTTGAGTCCGACCAGGGCGATCAAACCGGATCCCAGCATCGCGCCGGCGGTGATCCCAGACAGGCGCTGCCGGCTGGTCAGGTACTCGGTCCGGGCAGTCACGGGAATCACTTGTGCATTCTCGGCTGCAGCCATTGGCGAATCTGGTCCCTCGGTGTGGAGTTGTGGCGGTCGTCCCAGCATACGGATGGGCGGCACACCGAACGGGCGCCGCGAGCCGCCCCGTGCCGCATTGGGCCGGCCACGCGCGTGCGCGGCACAATGTAACGGTGAGCGACAAAAAGCGCGTGCTGATACTGGGAAGCACCGGATCGATCGGCACTCAGGCGCTCGACGTCATCGCTGCCAATCCCGACCGCTTTGAGGTCGTCGGGCTGGCGGCCGGCGGCGGCAACCCCGACCTGCTCGCCGCCCAGCGCGCCGCCACCGGCGTCACCAACATCGCCGTCGCCGACCCGGCTGCCGCCGAGAAGGTCGGCGACGTGACGTTCTCCGGCCCCGATGCGGTCACCCGATTGGTGGAGCACACCGAGGCCGATGTGGTGCTCAACGCGTTGGTGGGGGCGCTGGGCCTGGCGCCGACCCTGGCCGCGTTGGCCAGCGGCGCGCGACTGGCCCTGGCCAACAAGGAGTCGCTGGTCGCCGGCGGTCCGTTGGTGCTCAAGGCCGCCGCGCCGGGACAGATCGTGCCGGTGGACTCCGAGCATTCGGCGATGGCCCAGTGTCTGCGCGGCGGGTCACCTGACGAGGTCGCCAAGATCGTGTTGACCGCCTCCGGCGGACCGTTCCTGGGCTGGTCGGCCGCCGACCTGGAATCGGTGACCCCCGAGCAGGCCGGCAAGCACCCGACCTGGTCGATGGGCCCGATGAACACCCTGAACTCGGCGACGCTGGTCAACAAGGGCCTGGAGTTGATCGAGACCCATCTGCTGTTCGGGATCGACTACGAGCGCATCGAGGTGGTGGTGCACCCGCAATCGATCGTGCACTCAATGGCGACCTTCACCGACGGCTCGACGCTGGCCCAGGCCAGCCCGCCCGACATGAAGCTGCCGATCGCCCTGGCCCTGGGGTGGCCTGACCGGATCCCCGGCGCGGCCCTGGCCTGTGACTTCACCATCGCGTCCACCTGGGAGTTCCTGCCGCTGGACCACGAAGTGTTCCCCGCGGTGCGCCTGGCGTCCGAGGCCGGAACCCGCGGTGGGTGCCTGACGGCGGTGTACAACGCCGCCAACGAGGAATCAGCCGAAGCGTTCCTTTCCGGCCGCATCCCGTTCCCGGCCATCGTCGACACCGTCGGTGACGTGGTGCACGCTGCCGACCAGTGGGCCGCCGAACCCGCTACCGTGGAAGACGTACTCGACGCGCAGCGCTGGGCCCGGGAGAAGGCACGGCGCGCCATCGCTACGCGGTCCGAGAAGACATCCGTGAGAAAAGGGCTCGTCAGCAAATGATGTTCGCAATCGGTATCGCGCTGTTCGCGCTCGCCATCCTGATCTCGGTGGCGTTGCACGAATGCGGGCACATGTGGGTGGCGCGTGCCACCGGCATGAAGGTGCGCCGCTACTTCGTGGGCTTCGGTCCGACGTTGTGGTCGACCCGGCGCCCCAACCGTCTCGGCGAGACCGAATACGGCATCAAGGCCATCCCCCTGGGCGGGTTCTGCGACATCGCCGGCATGACCTCCGTCGACGAGATCGCGCCCGAAGACCGGCCGTACGCGATGTACAAGCAGAAGGTCTGGAAGCGCGTCGCGGTGCTGTTCGCCGGCCCCGCGATGAACTTCATCATCGGTCTGGTGCTGCTGTACGGGGTGGCAATCATGTGGGGCCTGCCCAACATCAACCAGCCCACCACGGCGATCGTCGGTGAAACCGGCTGTGTCGCACCGCAATTGAGCCTGGAGAAGATGGGCGAGTGCGAGGGCGCCGGTCCTGCGGCGCGGGCCGGTATCCAGGCCGGCGATGAGATCGTCAAGGTCGGCGACACCAAGGTGTCCGACTTCGCGGCGATGGCGGCGGCGATCCGCAAACTCGACGGGCCGGTCAACATCGAGCTCAAGCGCGACGGCCAGACCATCAACACCGTCGTCGACGTCACTCAAACGCAGCGGTTCACCAGCGCCGACGCCAAGGAGCCGACCACCGTCGGTGCGATCGGCGTCAGCGCGGTCGCGGTGCAGCCGCCCACGAAGTACAACCCGCTCACGGCGGTGCCCGGCACCCTCTCCTTCACCGGCGACCTCACCGTCGAACTCGGCAAGTCCCTGGCGAAGATCCCCACCAAGATCGGTGCGCTGGTCGAGGCGATCGGCGGGGGAGAGCGCGACAAGGAGACCCCGATCAGCGTCGTCGGCGCGAGCATCATCGGCGGCGAGACGGTCGAGGCCGGGCTCTGGGTGGCGTTCTGGTTCTTCCTGGCCCAGTTGAACTTCGTGCTCGGCGCGATCAACCTGGTACCCCTGCTGCCCTTCGACGGTGGCCACATCGCGGTGGCGACGTACGAGAAGATCCGCAACATGTTCCGGGCGGCCCGCGGCAAAGTGGCCGCCGCTCCGGTCAACTACCTCAAACTCATGCCGGCCACCTACGTCGTGCTGCTGGTCGTGGTCAGCTACATGCTGCTGACCGTCACCGCAGACCTGATCAACCCACTGAGCATCTTCCAATAGGAGAACCCGTGACTTCCATCGGTCTGGGAATGCCGGCGCCTCCGGCGCCCGTCCTGGCACCCCGTCGCACGACCCGTCAGCTGATGGTCGGCAACGTCGGCATCGGCAGCGAACACCCGATCGCCGTGCAGTCCATGTGCACCACCAAGACCCACGACGTCAACGCGACGCTGCAGCAGATCGCCGAGCTGACCGCCTCGGGTTGCGACATCGTGCGGGTCGCCTGCCCCCGGCAAGAGGATGCCGACGCGCTCGCCGAGATCGCCCGGCACAGCCAGATCCCGGTGATCGCCGACATCCACTTCCAGCCCAAGTACATCTTCGCCGCGATCGACGCCGGCTGCGCCGCGGTGCGCGTCAACCCCGGCAACATCAAGGAGTTCGACGGCCGGGTCAAGGAGGTGGCCAAGGCTGCAGGTGACGCGGGCATCCCGATCCGCATCGGCGTCAACGCCGGCTCGCTGGACCCGCGGTTGATGAAGAAGTACGGCAAGGCCACGCCCGAGGCGTTGGTCGAGTCGGCGCTGTGGGAAGCCTCGCTGTTCGAGGAACACGGCTTCGGCGACATCAAGATCAGCGTCAAGCACAACGACCCGGTGATCATGGTCGAGGCCTACACGCAGTTGGCCGCCCAGTGCGACTACCCGCTGCACCTCGGGGTGACCGAGGCCGGGCCGGCGTTCCAGGGCACCATCAAGTCCGCGGTGGCCTTCGGCGCGTTGCTGTCCAAGGGCATCGGCGACACCATCCGCGTCTCGCTGTCGGCGCCGCCGGCCGAAGAGGTCAAGGTCGGCAACCAGATCCTGGAGTCACTGAACCTGCGGCCCCGCGGCCTGGAGATCGTGTCGTGTCCGTCCTGCGGACGGGCCCAGGTCGACGTCTACACGCTGGCCAATGCGGTCAGCGCGGGGCTGGACGGGCTCGATGTCCCGCTGCGCGTGGCAGTGATGGGTTGCGTGGTCAACGGACCGGGCGAGGCTCGTGAGGCCGATCTCGGGGTGGCCTCCGGCAACGGCAAGGGCCAGATCTTCGTCAAGGGTGAGGTGATCAAGACCGTCCCGGAAGCACAGATCGTCGAGACCCTGATCGAAGAGGCCATGCGGTTGGCCGAAGAGTCGGGTTCAGATGATGCAAGCGGTTCGCCAGTGGTGACCGTAAGCTGATAGCGACCCTGTGAGCGGGGTCACCCTAGCCTCGGCTTGAGCAGAGAGAATTGTCCATGTCGGCTCCGCCACTGTTCCGCCTCGTCGACGAGCGTCGAGTTTCCGTGGTGCGAGACGCCACCCCCTGTCTGCAGGTGTTCGATGAAGACCCGGTGGGTTCGTGCATGGTGGCGGCGCGGGTGGCCGAGTTCGGTGTCGAGCACGGCGCCATCGGCGGCGAGCTGTGGACCCGACGCGGCGTCACCGAATCCCTGTGTTACGCCGGGCCCAATTTGATCCCGCTGCGCGGTGACGCCGACGACCTGAAGGCGTTCTCGGACAAGGCGATGAGCACCGCCCGACGCTGTTCGTCGCTGGTGGGCCGGGCCGAGCTCGTGATGCCGATGTGGCGTCGACTGGAATCGGTGTGGGGCACCGCGCGCGACGTCCGTGAGCAACAGCCGCTGATGGCACTGGACACGGTGCCGCACTGCGCGATCGATCCCGCAGTCCGGCCGGTGCGAATGGACGAACTCGACGCGTATCTGGTGGCCGCGGTCGACATGTTCATCGGCGAGGTGGGCGTCGATCCGAGGCTGGGGGACGGCGGCCGTGGCTACCGCCGCCGGATCGCCGGGCTGATCGCCGCGGGACGGGCATGGGCCCGGTTCGAGCGGGGCGAGGTGGTGTTCAAGGCCGAGGTCGGGTCCCAGTCGCCGGCCGTCGGTCAGATCCAGGGGGTCTGGGTGCACCCGGAGTGGCGGGGTCACGGACTGGGCACGGCGGGAACGGCGGCGTTGGCGGCGGCGGTGGTGGCCTCGGGCCGGATCGCGAGCCTGTACGTCAACAGCTACAACACCGTCGCCCGCGCGACCTACGCGCGCATCGGGTTCGAACAGGTCGGCACCTTCGCCACAGTGTTGCTGGACTGAAGCGGGTCTTCTGACAACCACGTTGACATTGACTCTGCGCAGACGCCTACTCGATCTTTTGCAGCCTCAGTTCAAAGTCAACCGCTGGCGGACGTGCCCGAGGGACTGCTGGAGGATCTGAGGTCGGTCTCACCACAGTCTCGGTTCGGTCTCGGTGCGCCTCCGACGAAACCGGCGTCCGCGTTTCTAACATCAGCCTCAATGGCAACTCAAACATCATCAGTCACACGAGCCGCAGGGATGCTGACGGTCATCGCGGTGATCGGTGCGACGGCACTCAGCGCCTGCACCCCCCGACCCGACGGACCCGAACCCGCTGCGGAGCGGTTCTTCGCCGAACTGGCCACTGGTGACACCGAGGCGGCCGCGGCGTTGTCCGATCGCCCCGCCGATGCCAAGACAGCGCTCGACGAAGCGTGGAATGGCCTGCAGGCCACCCGACTTGACGCGCAGATCCTGGGCTCGAAGTACGCCGGCGACACCGGCAGCATCACCTACCGCTACACCTGGCACCTGCCCAAAGACCGCACCTGGACCTACGACGGCCAACTCAACATGGTCCGTGAGGAAGGGCAGTGGGAAGTCCGCTGGAGCGCCATTGGACTGCACCCGAGGTTGGGGGAGCACCAGACGTTCGCGCTGCGCGCCGATGCCCCGCGACGAGCCCGGGTCAACGAGCGTGGCGGTACCGACGTGCTGGTGCCCGGCTACGTCTACCACTACGCCCTGAATGCCAAAGCGGCCGGCGCCGCGCTGATGCCGACCGCCCGCGCGGTGGCCGATGCGCTACGTCCGTTCGATCCGGCGCTGGGCAATCCGCAGTTGCTCGCCGAACAGGCCAGCGCATCGGCTCAGCCGATGAGCCTGATCACGCTGAATCAGGCCGACAACGACCGGATCTCCGCCGCCATCGGCAGGCTCGACGGCGTCGTCATCACCCCGCAACCCGAAATGTTGCCCACCGACCCGGATTTCGCCCCGGCCATCGTCAACGAGGTCAAGAAGTCGGTGGCCGACGAGCTGGACGGCCAGCCGGGCTGGCGGGTGGTCACCGTCAACCAGAACGGTGTCGACGTCGACGTGCTCAACGAGGTACCGGGAGAACCCGCGCCGTCGATCACCATCAGCCTGGACCGCGCGGTCCAGGACGCCGCGCAAAACGCCGTCAACACCACCGGCAAACAGGCGATGATCGTCGCGATCAAACCGTCCACCGGCGAGATCCTCGCGGTGGCGCAGAACGCGGCCGCCGACGCCGTCGGGCCACTGGCCACCATGGGCCAGTTTCCGCCGGGGTCCACCTTCAAGATGGTCACTGCCGGCGCCGCCATCGAACGCGGCATGGCAACGCCCAACACACTTTTGGGCTGCCCAGGCACCATGGACATCGGCCACCGGACCGTCACCAACTACGACGCCTTCGACTTGGGCACGGTCCCGATGTCGCGGGCCTTCGCCAACTCGTGCAACACCACCTTCGGCGAACTCGCCAGCCGGATGCCGCCCCGGGGGTTGACCCAGGCCGCCGCGCGATACGGCATCGGCACCGACTACGACGTAGCCGGCATCACCACGCTGACCGGCTCGGTGCCGCCGACGGTTGACCTCGCCGAGCGGACCGAGGACGGATTCGGTCAGGGCAAGGTGCTGGTGAGTCCGTTCGGCATGGCACTGGCGTCGGCGACGGTGGCTGCCGGCCGCACGCCGGTGCCGCAGCTCATCGAGGGACGCCAGACCATGGTCGACGGGGCCGGCGCCCCGATCAGCCCGAAGATGGTCGAGGGGCTGCGGCCGATGATGCGGCTGGTGGTCACCAACGGCACTGCCAAGGATCTCGGCGGGCTCGGCGACGTGCGCGGCAAGACCGGCGAGGCCGAGTTCATGGGTGGCTCACACTCCTGGTTCGCCGGGTACCGCGGGGACATGGCGTTCGCCGCACTGATCGTCGGCGGCGGCAGTTCGGAATACGCGGTGCGGATGTGCAAGACCATGCTCGACGGCTTGCCGCACGATTACCTCGCCTGAACGGCGGTACCGTGGGTACGTCATGACTGGCACCAATGAGCAATCGGTGGACCTGCGGGTCTCGGATGCCGACCGTAACGGCACGTTGCGGCGGCTGCACAGCGCCGTGGCGCTGGGGTTGATCGACATCGCCGAGTTCGAGGAACGTTCCGCGATGGTCTCGCAGGCCCGTCTGCATTCCGATCTCGACGCGCTGGTGGGGGATCTGCCTGGTCCCGGAGCGATTGTCACGACGGCCACCGACCGGGTCGAGCTGCGCGGAGTGCTCGGCTCGCTGAAACGTCATGGGGAATGGACCGTGCCGACCCGACTGGCGCTGGTGCGCCGGATGGGTTCGGTGGATCTGGATCTGACCCGCGCCCGGTTCGCCGGGCCGATGGTGGTCATCGAGCTGGACCTGAAATTCGGGTCGTTGGAGCTGCGGCTGCCCGAGGGGGCCAGCGCATCGATCGACGACGTCGAGGTGATCGTGGGCAGCGCCGACGATCATCGTCGTGACGCCCCCGGCGAAGGCACACCGCACGTCATCCTGACCGGCCGGGTGGTGTGCGGCTCGGTGGACATCCGCGGGCCGCGCAAGGCCTGGTTCGGCCGTTTTCCCCGGTCTGACCGGCCCTAGGGTCTACCGCGGATCGAGGACGGCGAAGCTGAGTGTGGCCCGCGCGGCCAGCCGGTGGTCCCGGCCCACATCGGTGACGTCGACCGAGGTGACGATCAACCGCCGCCCCGCGCGCACCACGGTGGCCGCCGCTCGCGCCGGACCTTCGATGATCGGCGCCAGGTAGTGGATGTTCATGTCGGCGGTGGTCACATCCTGCCCGGGCCCGACGTTACGGCCCGCCAACCGTCCGGCCGCGATGTCGATCAGGGTCGCCACCAATCCGCCCTGCAGGGCCCCGCGGATGTTGGTCAGATCGGGCCGGTTGTCCATCTCCACGATGAGCGTCTCGTCGTTCTCCAGCACATCGCGGAACCCCATCTGGCCGAGCAGATGACCGGGTGTGGTCCGCATCGGGGTCGACTCACTGAGCATGGCTGAAAAGTTAGCATCATTCTCGCTGTGAGAGATCGGCGTTCTCCTGGCTATCCTTGCTGTCATGCCTGTTCGTACCGCCCTGCGCCCCGGCGTGCTCTCGCCGACCCTGCCGGTGCCCAAGTCGATCCCCCGGCCGGAGTACGCGTGGAAGTCCACCGTGCAGGAGGGCAGCGAACCGTGGGTGCAGACGCCCGAGGTGATCGAGAAGATGCGTGTCGCCGGCCGGATCGCCGCGGCTGCGCTGGCCGAGGCCGGCAAGGCCGTGGCGCCCGGTGTCACCACCGACGAGCTTGACCGCATCGCCCACGACTACATGGTCGACCACGGTGCCTATCCGTCGACCTTGGGCTACAAGAGCTTTCCCAAATCCTGCTGCACCTCACTGAACGAGGTGATCTGCCATGGCATTCCGGATTCGACGGTGATCGAGGACGGTGACATTGTCAACATCGACGTCACGGCCTACATCGACGGCGTGCACGGTGACACCAACGCCACCTTCCTGGCCGGAGACGTCTCCGAGGAACACCGCCTCCTCGTTGAACGCACCCACGAGGCCACCATGCGTGCCATCAAGGCCGTCAAACCCGGCCGTGCGCTGTCGATCGTCGGCCGGGTCATCGAGGCCTACGCAAACCGGTTCGGCTACAACGTGGTTCGTGATTTCACCGGGCACGGCATCGGTACCACCTTCCACAACGGGCTGGTGGTGCTGCACTACGATCAGCCCGCCGTGGAGACCGTGCTCGAGCCGGGCATGACCTTCACCATCGAACCGATGATCAACCTCGGGACGCTGGACTACGAGATCTGGGACGACGACTGGACCGTGGTGACCAAGGACCGCAAATGGACCGCGCAGTTCGAGCACACCCTGGTGGTCACCGAGGACGGCGCCGAGATCCTCACCCTGCCGTGAGTTTTTTCCCGCGAGCAGACGTGAAAGTACCCGACACGCCCGGAATTCGGTTACCTAAGTGTCTGCTCGCGAGGGGAAAGTGAGCGGGGCGCTGCTGGTCGCCGGCACCACCTCTGACGCCGGCAAGTCGATGGTCGTTGCGGGGCTGTGCCGGTTGTTGGCCCGCAAGGGGCTGTCGGTGGCGCCGTTCAAGGCGCAGAACATGTCGAACAACTCGGCGGTCACCGTCGACGGCGGGGAGATCGGCCGGGCCCAGGCCATGCAGGCCCGCGCCGCCGGGCTGGCACCTCACACCAGGTTCAACCCGATCCTCCTCAAACCCGGCGGGGACCGAACCTCGCAGCTGGTGATCCGCGGCCAGGTGGCCGGGACGGTGGCCGCCGGCGACTACTTCACCCACCGGGACCGGCTCAGTGCGGTCGTCGCCGACGAATTGTCCTCGCTGAGATCGGAATTCGACGTCGTCATCTGTGAGGGAGCCGGGTCACCAGCCGAGATCAATCTGCGTGCCACCGACCTGGCCAACATGGGGTTGGCCCGGGCGGCGGGCCTGCCCGTCGTCGTGGTCGGCGACATCGACCGGGGTGGGCTGCTGGCCCACCTGCACGGCACCGTCGCGGTGCTGGAACCCGCAGACCAAGCGCTCATCGCCGGATTCATCGTCAACAAATTCCGCGGCGACCCCGCCCTGCTCGAACCCGGCCTGCTTCGGCTGCAGGAGCTCACCGGCCGGCCCACCTACGGGGTGATCCCGTTCGACGACGGAATCTGGCTGGACACCGAGGATTCCGTCTCGGTCCGGCCCGGCGGGCTCGTCGGTGTTCCACAACCGCCCCGTGGCACGCAGACGCTGAGCGTCGCGGCGATCCGATTGCCCCGCATCTCCAACTCCACCGACATCGAGGCACTGGCCTGCGAGCCCGGCGTCGCGGTGCGCTGGGTTGCCGATGCCGCCGACCTCGACGGTGCCGACCTGGTGATCATCCCCGGCAGCAAGGCCACCGTGCACGATCTCGACTGGCTGCGCCAACGCGGCCTGGCCGACGCGATCGGTGAACACGCTGCACAGGGGCGACCCGTGCTGGGTGTGTGCGGCGGATTTCAGATGCTGTGCCGGCGAATCGACGACGCCGTGGAGGCTGGAGCAGCGCGGCCGGTCTCGGTCGACGGGTTGGGTCTGCTTGACGCCGATATCGAGTTTGCCCCGAACAAGACCCTGCGGCATTGGGAAAAACCCTTGTGGGGCTACGAGATTCATCACGGCCAAGTGACCCGTTCCGCGGCGGCGGACTGGCTCGGCGTCGGCCTGCGTCACGGCGCGATCTACGGCACCCACTGGCACGGCCTGCTCGACAACGACGGGCTGCGCCGAGATTGGCTGACCGAGGTCGCCGCCGCGGCCGGACGCGGCGGGTTCGTCGTGGCCGACGACACCGACGTGCCCGGCCGGCGCGATGCTCAACTGGATCTCATGGCCGATCTGCTGGCGGGCCATCTGGATGTCGAGGCCGTGATGGGCCTGTTGCGGAGCGGTCCGCCACCACGGCCCACCATGAACACTGCACTAACCGGCCCGGCCCGATAGCCTGGGCAGATGAATCGGTGCCATCGAGGGGTGGCAGCGTTGGTCGGGCCGATGGCCACGTTGCTGGTGGTGTCGGGCTGCGCGTCCGTGGTTGCCGGTAGTCCGACCTGGCTGGGCGCCACCCTGGAGAAAGTGGTGCTGACTGCCGCGGATTTCCCGCCCGGCGTGCAATTCGACCGAGTGACCGACGACGGCGCATCCGGTGGGCCGGGGGGATCGAGCGGGCCGCCGGCGATGCTGACCGAACCGGCCGGGTGCAGTGACGGCTTGACCCGGGTGATCGCCGAGTCCGCAGAGCGGGGACCGGGCAGCGCCGCGCAGATCGTCGCGGCCTACGACGGGGCACGCATGGTGCTGACCGTGCTGACTTCACCACTGCCGATGGAGCGGCTCGAAGCCACCGCCGCTCGGTGCGCCCGCTTCTCCACCTACTTCGACCCGTCGGACACGGGCATTCCCATGACCACCACCCGGATGGCCGGAACGCGGGACTCGGCTTTGGTGTACCAGCAGACCATGCGGCTGGGCAGAGATGAACAGAGCATCTACTTCGCCTTCGAAAATGTGGGCACCTGGTCGGTTTTCGGCATCGCGTTCCCTACGCCGGATCCGTCGATCGTCGCCAAAGGTGAGTTGCCGCAGACGTTTCTGGACGTTTTCGACCATCAGGCGCAGCGCCTGACGCAGCGCTGACGTCGGCGTCAAGACAATGTGGATTCCGGCCCGCACGTCGAATCCGGACGGTAGTTTGACCGAATGCTTACCACCGTCATGACGATCGACGGGTTCAGCACGCCCGTCGACGTCTCGGGGCCCGACAAGGGCTCCACCGTGGTGGTGCTGAGCGCCGGCCACCACGGCCCGGCCGCATACGAGCCGATCTGCCAGCGCCTCCACACCGCGTCACTGCGCACAGTGATCATCGGTCCCGATCCGCGGCTCACCGCCAAGTCCGTGGTCGGCATTCTCGATTCGCTGGACATCAAATGGGCGCTGCTCGTCGGGGACCGTCTCGGCGGCGAGCTGGCGTGGGAGCTGGCCGCCACCCGGCTGGACAAGTTCATCGGCCTCGTCGTGGTGGACCGGGGGCACCCGCGGGTCGCCGATGCCACCGGGACGGTCCGCGACGACGGATGCCCGCCGGTCGAGATGAACACCACCGTGCTGGTCAGCACCCCGGCTGCCCGTGCCGTGGCCAAGGCCAGCCAGAGATACGTCTACGGCGACTTCCGACTCGTGGAGATGCCGGGTCGACGCAACGCCGGCGACTCGACGGCCCAACTTGCCGCCGAGATCGTGCTGCGCACCAGTACTTGGTGACGGGTCGGCGGCCTGCCTTCGCGCGAGCGCTCAGTCAGCCGCCGCGGTGTTGTCGGGTCGGCGGCCTGCCTTCGCGCGAGCGCTCAGTCAGCCGCCTCCGAAGGCTTCCAGGCTTGCGGCAAACCCGGCTGCTGCGGGAACAGGAAATCCACGAACGCCGCGGCCGTCGGTTGCGGTTCATGGTTGGCCAGGCCCGGCCGTTCGTTGGCCTCGATGAAGACGTATTCGCGGCCCGTGACGTCGGGCACCAACAGGTCGATGCCCGTCACCGGGATACCGATCGCCTCGGCCGCGGCCACCCCGACCCGGCACAGCTCGGGATTCACCTGCGCGGTGACGTCGTGAATCGTCCCGCCCTGATGCAGATTTGCCGTCCGCCGCACCCGTAGTCGCACACCCTCGGGCAGGATGTCGTCGAAAGACCAGCCGGCCTCGGCAACGGTTCCCTTCGTGACGTCGTCGATCGGGATGCGTGACTCGCCGCCGGTGGCGGCCGCGCGGCGGCGCGACTGCGTCTCGATCAGCTCGCCGATGGTGTGCTTGCCGGTGCCGACGATCTCGGCGGGCTTGCGGATCGCGGCTGCCACCACCTTGCCGTCGATGACCACCAGGCGAAGGTCGTCACCGGCCGCGCGCTGCTCGATCAGCACCTCCGGGTACTGTTCGCGGGCCCGGTGCAACGCGGCATCCAATTCCTCGCTGCCGTCCACGCCGACCGTGATGCCTTTACCCTGCTCACCGCGGGTCGGTTTGACCACCACGTCGCCGACGTCGGCGAGGAACTCGTGGTCCTCGTCGTCGAAGGTGGCCAAGCGGCCTTTGGGCACGGTGATTCCGGCGTCAGAAACGATGCGTCGGGTCTGCCGTTTGTCGTCGCAGCGGGCCATGGCCACCGCAGAGGTGAACTCCGAGAGGGACTCCCGGGTGATGACGCTGCGTCCGCCGTGCGACAGCCGCATCTCACCGGCGCCGGCATCGAGCACCTCGACGCGGATACCGCGACGCATCGCCTCGTCGGCGATGATCCGGGCATACGGGTTCAGATCGTCGACGGTTTCGGGCGGGTGGGTGAACAGCGGCTCGTTGATCGCGTTCTTGCGCTTGACGGCGAGCACCGGCACCCGGTGGAAACCCAACTTCTCGTACAGGGCGATTGCGGCCGAATTGTCATGGGCCACAGACAAATCCAGATAGGCGCGGCCGCGCTCACGGAAGATGCCGGCCAGCGTGCGGGTCAGCGCGTCGCCCACGCCGGGCAGCCCGGCGGCCGGGTCCACCGCAAGGCTCCACAGGCTCGACCCGTCCTCGGGGTCGGCGAACAACCGTTTGTGGTCGACACCGGTGACCGTGCCGACCACGGAGCCGTCGTCGTCGCGCACCGCCACCAGATAGACCACCGCGGGGGTCAGGGTGTGGTTGTGCCAGATGACGTCCACCGGTGCCGGCACCATCCCGCAGCGGACGTACACGCGGTTCATGTCGTCGGCGTCGGCCGGGGTGTGCAGGGTGCGCACACTGAACCCAACCGGCTCGGGCCCGGCGAGCTCGTCGGTGAACCGCAGCCGGTAGGTGTGGCTGGGATCGATGAACAGCTCAGCGGGGGACCGGGCAACCAGTACGTGCGATTCACGGGCATAGATGCAGATGTCGCGCCGGCCCGGACCCTCTCGCTGCAGCACCTCGGCGAGCTGTTCCGGGTCTGCGAACGTCTGGCCGAAAATCAGCCGGCCCCAACCCAGTTCGAGGACGACATCGTCGGCCATGGCATCGACGAGGTGCTGCGGTGAGGCGTCGTGCAGACCGAGCGTGATCGCCTCGGTGTGATCGGACCCCAGTGGGGCTACCGAGGCGTCGGGCTCGGTGGCGGTCACGCCGCGGCCCCCGTGACGCCGTGGCGTTGCAGCCACAGCTCGAGTAACGCGATCTGCCACAACTCGTTGCCCCGCAACGGGGTCAGCCTGCCGTTGGGGTCCGCCAACAACCGGTCGACTGCCTCGGGTCGAAACAAGCCGCGCTCCTTGGCTTCCGGCGCATACAGCGCATCGCGGACCAGGTCGAGGTACGGACCCTCGAGGTGGGTCAGTGCCGGGACCGGGAAGTACCCCTTCGGGCGATCGATCACGGCGGCCGGGATCACCCGGCGCGCCGCCTGTTTGAGCACGCCCTTGCCCCCGTACGCGGTCTTCAGCGCCGGAGGGCAGGTGGCGGCCAGCTCGACGAGTTCATGGTCCAGGAACGGCACCCGGCCCTCCAGGCCCCAGGCCATGGTCATGTTGTCGACCCGTTTGACCGGGTCGTCGACCAGCATCACTGTGGTGTCCAGACGCAATGCCCGATCGACCCCGGTCTGCGCGCCGGCGGCGGCGAAATGGTCGGTGACGAATCGCCCGCTGGGATCGCCTTCGGCCCGGTAGGCGTCGCTGATCAGTGCGCCGACCCCGTCGCTGTCGCGGTCGAAGAACGCGCCCCGGTAGCTGGCGACCGCGCCGGCGAGATCGGCGGCGGCAGGCTCGGCCATCGGCGGGTACCAGTGGTAACCGGCGAACACCTCGTCGGCGCCCTGCCCGGACTGCACCACCTTGACGTGCTTGGCCACCTCCTGGCTCAGCAGATAGAACGCCACGCAGTCATGACTGACCATCGGCTCGCTCATCGCGCCGATGGCGCCGTCGAGGGCGGGCAGCATGCGCTCGGTTCCGATCCGGATCTGATGGTGATCGGTCTCGAAGTGCTCGGCGATGATGTCGGAGTACTTGAACTCGTCACCGGCCACGCCGCCGACCGACTCGAAACCGATTGAGAACGTCGACAACCCGTGCTGGCCGGCCTCGGCGAGCAAACCAACGATGAGGCTGGAATCGACGCCGCCGGACAACAGGCATCCGACCGGTACGTCGGCCACCAGCCGACGCTCGACCGCGCGGCGCAGCGACTCCAGTACCGCGTCCTCCCAGTCCCTTTCGGACCAGTCGGCCCGGTCGTCGCTTCGGGTGAAGTCCGGCGACCAATACACGGTGGTGTGCCGGCTGCCGTCGGGTTCGATCGCGACCACCGAGGCCGGCGGCACCTTCTTGATGCCCTGCAGGATCGTCAGTGGCGGGGGCACCACCGAGTGGAATGTGAGGTAGTGGTGCAGCGCGATCGGATCGATCCGGGTGTCGACGCCGCCGCCGGCCAGCAGGGCAGGCAGCGAGGAGGCGAACCGGATCCGGTGTACGTCCTCGGTGATGTAGAGCGGCTTGATGCCCAACCGGTCGCGGCCCAGCAGCACGCGGCCGGTGTCGCGCTCGACGATCGCGAAGGCGAACATGCCCATCAGGTGCTCGACGAACCGGTCACCCCAGTGGTGATAGGCCTTGAGCAACACCTCGGTGTCACTGTGGGAGAAGAAGCGGTAGCCGTGTCCGGACAGTTCCCGACGTAGCTCTTGGTAGTTGTAGATGCAGCCGTTCCAGCAAATGGTCAACCCCAGCTCGGGGTCGACCATGGGCTGGGCGCCCGCTTCGGTCAGGTCGATGATTTTCAGGCGACGATGACCCAGCGCGACCCGGCCTTGCGACCACACACCGGCCGCGTCCGGACCCCTGGGCGTCATCGCGTCTGCCATGGCCGACACCGCGGAAATATCCGGTGCCTGACCATCGAGACGCACTTCCCCGGCGGCTCCACACATCAGTTCGACCCTACAAGCATCTGGCCGCGCTGTCCCCTCCCCGGGGGGACGGGGATTTCTCCGGCGCCGTGGCCGAACCTGTCGGACAGTGGCTTTATCCTCCTCCCATGGGGCCAGGATTCGGCTTCGGCATAGCCCGCGACGAGCTGATTCGCGACTTCGGCGCGCAATCGACGATGCGCGGTGAGCGCTACGCGGCCGAGGGCCGCATCCGTGATGTCGAGTCCGACGATGACGGGCGGCTGCTGCGCGGACGGTGTGTGGGATCGCATGGTCAGTGGTATGTCCTTGAGGTCGGCTTGTCGCAGGGAAACCCGGCGGTCGTCGAATGGGCGCTGTGTACATGCCCTGTCGGTTCGTTCTGCAAACATGCCGTCGCCCTGGTGCTGACGGCGGTGCCGGGGGCCGCGCCGCAGCCGCCGGTCGAGCGATGGCGTTATCTGCTCGACCGGGTGCTCGACGAGGTGGCTGTGCCCGAGGGCGGTGGCAAACCGATCGCATTGGAGTTCTCCATCGGCGCCCCCAGCCGGTTCCGGCCGGGGACATTGCTGATGCTGCGGCCGTTGACCCTCGGGAAGCGAGGCACCTGGATCACGCGGGCGTTGACGTGGCGGCGCCTGCTCGACCACCCCGAGCCCGGCGAGTTCGAACGCGACCAGTACCAGGCGGTGCGCGGGTTGATCTCCGAGATGGAGCGGTACGCGTCGCCGCACGGCACCGAGGCCATGATGCTCAACGGGATGTCGGCCTCCCTGTGGCCGCGGCTCGACGAGGTGTTGGACGCCGGGGTGACCGTCTTGGCCGACACCGCCAGCGGGATTCGGGCTGTCGAACTGATCAAGAATGTGCACCTGCGACTGGACTTCGCCGCCGAAACTGCCGGGGGTGCGGTGATGTCGGTGGCGATGATCGTCGACGGACAGGAACACGATCCCGAGGGCGTCGGGTTGATCGGGATGCCGGCGCCGCACGGGATGTTTCAGGTCGTCGATTCAGTGCTGCGGTTGGGTGCCTTCGATCCGCTGCCCGGGCGGACCATGGCCGAGCTGCTCGGCCGCCGAGAGCAGGTCCAGATCCCGGCGGCGATGGCCCGCGAACTCGCCGTCGACATCCTGCCGCGCCTGGCTCACAGCGTCGAGATGGAGGTGGCCGACGGACTGTTCGTGCCGCCCACCATCACCGGGCCGGTGGCGGTGCTCACGGTGCAGATCCTCGACGGCGGGGCCCGGGCCTTCTGGAGCACCCGCTATCAGGTCAACGACCAGCATCACGACTTCGACCCGACGTCGAGCGCCGGGGTGACCGGGTACCGCGACGCCGCCGCCGAGGACGAGCTGTGGGAGCGGGTGACGCCGGCGTTGCAGGCCGTCGCGGCGGCCGCACAGGACTGGAAACGGCAGGCCTCCCAACATGTCAACCGCCGGATCTCGGCCACGCTGGACGCCGGCGCGGTCCACGAGCTGCGGGCCATCGTCAACGCCCACGGTGCCCTGGAGGCGGCCGCACTGGCATCGCGGCGCACGCTGCTGGGCGCGGTGAACCTCACGCCCGTCGAGGCCGCGGTGCTCTGTGACGAGACCTTGCCCCAGCTCGAGTGCTTTGCGGAGCTGGTCATCGATTCCGAGGTGCAGTACCGGGCCTCCGGCGTCGACCCCCTGCTGTCGTTCTCCGGCGACACCTCGCTTCCCGGCGACTGGTTCAGTCTGAACGTCACCGTGAGGGTGGACGGTGAGACGGTGGCCCTGGCCGACGTGATCCGCGAATTGGACTCCGGGGCAACGCATATGCTCTTGCCCTCCGGTATGTACTTCCGGCTCGACACCCCCGAGCTGCTCCGGTTGCGGGCCCTGCTCGACGAGGCACGGGCACTCGGCGAGATCGACGGGGAGCGGGCCAATGCCGCCACGTTGAACATCACGCTGTGGGACGAACTGCTTGAGCTCGGTGTCGTCGATGAGCAGCTCTCCCGGTGGCGGGCCAACCTGGCCAGGTTGGCCCTTGCCCGGCCACCGGTCCCGATCGAGCCGCCGGCGGGTCTCGATGCCGACCTGCGCGATTACCAGCGCGAGGGTCTGGACTGGCTGTCGTTCCTGTGGGACAACGGCATCGGCGGCGTACTGGCCGATGACATGGGGCTGGGAAAGACTGTGCAGACCTTGGCGCTCATCGCCCGGGCGGTGGCCGACGGGGCGGGGAAGTTCCTGGTGGTGGCGCCGACCAGCGTGGCCCGCAACTGGGTGGCCGAATGCCACAAGTTCGCCCCGGGGCTGACCGCGGTGGTGGTCACCAGTACCGATGCGCGCGGCGCGGTACGACTGGCCGAGCAGGTGGCCGAGGCCGACATCGTCGTCACCTCGTACACGCTGCTGCGCATGGATGTGGCCGCATATGCTGAACTTCAATGGGCCGGAATGGTTCTCGATGAAGCCCAATTCGTCAAGAACCACCACAGCAAGACCCATCAGAGCGCACGGCTGCTCGACGTGCCGTTCAAGTTGGCCATCACCGGCACGCCGATGGAGAACAATCTGATGGAACTGTGGTCGCTGCTGTCGATCACGGTCCCCGGCTTGTTCCCGTCACCGAAGATCTTCGAGATGTATTTCCGCAAGCCGATCGAATCAGGGGCGGCCGACGACCGGTTGCCCGTGTTGCGGCGGCGGATCAAGCCGGTGTTGTTGCGCCGCACGAAGACCCAGGTGGTCGCCGAGCTGCCCCCGAAGAGCGAACAGGTGCTCGCCATCGCGCTGAGCGCCAGACACCGCAAGATCTATGACACCCGGTTGGCCCGGGAACGGCAGAAGGTGCTCGGGCTGCTGGGGGACTGGGAGAAGAACCGGTTCCAGATCTTCCGGTCACTGACCCTGCTGCGGCAACTGAGCCTGCACCCCGGGCTCGTCGACGACTCCGCCCGCTCGGTGGGCTCGGCCAAGATCGACTTCCTGATCGAACAACTCGGTCAGTTGGTGGCCGAGGGACACAGCGCCTTGGTGTTCAGCCAGTTCACCGGATTCCTGGGAATCCTGCGGGCGCATCTGGATTCGGCGGGCATTGCCTACAGCTACCTCGACGGCTCGGTCACTTCCGACGGACGAGCCACCGCCATCGAGGAATTCGGGAACGGCACCACACAGGTGTTCCTGATCAGCCTCAAAGCCGGCGGGTTCGGGCTGAACCTCACCACCGCCGACTACTGCTTCCTGTGCGACCCGTGGTGGAGCCCGGCCGCCGAGGCTCAAGCCATCGACCGGGCCCACCGCATCGGGCAGACGCGGCCCGTCACCGTTTACCGCCTGGTCGCCCAGGACACCATCGAGGAAAAGGTGGTGGCTCTGCAGGAACGCAAGCGGGCCCTGTTCGCCGCGGTGGTCGACGACGGTGATCTGTTCGGCTCGGCCATCACGGCCTCCGACATCCGCGAACTGCTTGGGTGATCAGCGGGGCAGTTGCACGGCCGCGTCGTCCACCTGCTTGATCGGTCCGGTGAACCAGTGCTTCACCGACACGTGCCAGTAGATGAACAGCAGCACCAAGACGCCGCCCACCAGAAGCGGCGTGTAGTTGACGAACTTCCAGGCGAAGCTCGGATCCCACGGCATGCCGCCCAGCGAGGTCGGGAACATCGCGATGATCGAGGTGACGATGATCTCGATGATCGCCACGGGGGCCATCCACTTGTACTTGTTGCCGAGGTTCCACTGGCCCTGCTCGAAGGAGTCACCGGCCTTGAGCCGGTAGTAGATCGGCACGGCGAAGCACAGGTACAGGCCCACCACCCCGATGGACACCACCGCGAAGAACGCGACGGGCACCGGGGCGCCGTTGATCTCGACGGGCACCAGCGCGGGCAGCGTGATGAGCGCGGCGACGGCGGCGGTGACGATCACCCCGTTGGCCGGCACCCGCTTGGCGTTGACTTTCGACCACAGCTGATGGCCCGGCACGGCGCGGTCTCGACTGAACGCGAACAGCATGCGCGATGCGCTGGTCTGACACGCCGTGGTGCAGAAGAACTGTCCGGCCGTCGAGATCAACAGGACGATGGCCACCCACTTCGAACTCATCGCTTGGGCGAAGATCACCGCCACCGCGCCGCCGCCCTTGGATACCGCGTCGGCGTCTTGAACCGCGAACAGGAAGGACAGCAACAGGATCCAGCCACCGATCGCCGAGTAGAAGATCGACTGCCAGATCCCGCGGGCGGCGGCGTTGGCCGCACTCTTCGTCTCCTCTGACAGATGCGCCGACGCGTCGTACCCGGTGATCGTGTACTGGGTCAGGATGGCCGAGATCGGCAGCACGAACAGCAGGAAACCCCAACCTTTTTCGCCGCCGAAGATGCCGCTGTTGTTGATGGTCTGGGCGAACACGTCGGAGAAACTGGCATGCTGCTCGGGGACGAGGAACAGGATGAGGATCACCGCGGCGGCGCCGGCCACATGCCACCACACCGAGACGTTGTTGATCACCGCCAGCAGATGGCTGGAGAAGATGTTGATCACCGCGGAGACACCCAAGATGATCAGGAACATGATGAACACCCGGGTCAGGCTGTAACCGGCGAGCCAGGACTCGCTGAAAGTGCCCAGGGTGAGGTCCAGGAATGTCGCGCACCCGTAGGAGACCGAGGCCAAGATCGCCACCAGCCCGATGAGGTTGAGCCAGCCCGTGTAGAAGCCGGCCTTCGGACCGCCGAGTTTGGATGCCCACCAATAGATTCCGCCTGATGTCGGGTAGGCCGAGACTAGTTCGGCCAGACAGAACCCGATGATCAGGATGAACACCGCGACGATCGGCCAACCCCAGGCGATGGCCGCCGGGCCGCCGTTGTTCCAGCCGAGCCCGAATGACGTGAAGCAGCCGGCCAGGATCGAGATGATCGAGAACGAGATGGCGAAATTGGAGAACCCGGACCAGGAACGCTGGAGCTCCTGGGTGTAGCCCAGCTTGGCCAGATGTTGTTCGTCGTCGGTGAGTTGCTCATGGCCTTCGGGCACAAACGCCTCCTCGGTACGGGCGGGCCGGGCGGAACGAACCCGCGCTGCACACGGACAATAGAGTGTTATTGGTCGGTTGTCCTACCTTTTGTGCGTGACAATCGTGCGGATTCGGGGCACGATCGTGACGTCATCGGGCTAGGCAATGGTCGGCTGGAGTTCGGGTTGGCCAGTGAATCCGACACGGGCAGGAGAGTGTGCAATGAGCCACCACCCCGGCATGCTGGCACGAGCCGACCTCGAGCAAATGGTGGCCGCCGGTGAGATCGACACGGTGATCGTCGCGTTCTGCGATATGCAGGGCCGGTTGACGGGCAAGCGGGTCTCCGGCCGGTTGTTTGTCGAGGAGGTCGCCGCCCACGGGGCGGAGTGCTGCAACTACCTGCTCGCCGTCGACGTCGACATGAACACCGTCGACGGCTATGCGATGTCGAGTTGGGACACCGGATATGGCGACATGGTGATGACCGCCGACTTCAGCACGCTGCGCCTGATTCCGTGGCTGCCCGGCACCGCGCTGGTGATGGCGGATCTGTCGTGGACAGACGGGAACCCGGTGCAGCAGGCGCCGCGCAGCATCCTCAACCGGCAGATCGACCGCCTGGCCGAGCGGAACCTGGTGCCCTACGTCGGCACCGAACTGGAGTTCATGGTCTTCGACAACACGTTTCGTGAGGCCTGGGCGGCCGGATACACCGGCCTCACCCCGGCGTCGGACTACAACGTCGACTACGCGATGCACGCCTCGACCCGAATGGAACCGCTGCTGCGCGACATCCGCCTCGGGATGGAGGGGGCAGGTCTGTACTGCGAAGGCGTCAAGGGCGAGTGCAACCTCGGCCAGCAGGAGATCGCCTTCCGCTACGACCACGCCCGCATCACGTGTGACAACCACACCATCTACCGCAACGGCGCCAAGGAGATCGCCGATCAGCACGGCAAGAGCCTGACGTTCATGGCGAAGTTCGACGAGCGTGAGGGCAACAGCTGCCACATCCACATCTCCTTGCGCGACGACCAGGGTTCGGCTGTCTTCGCCGATGAGTCCGACCCGTATGGCATGTCCCCGATGTTCCGCAGTTTCGTCGCGGGTCAGCTGGCCACCTTGCGAGAGCTGACGCTGTTCTATGCACCGAACATCAACTCCTACAAGCGCTTTGCCGCCGGAAGTTTTGCGCCCACGGCGGTGGCCTGGGGGATGGACAACCGCACGTGTGCGTTGCGGGTGGTCGGGCACGGGCACGGGATGCGGATGGAATGCCGGGCACCCGGAGGCGATGTCAACCAATATCTGGCGGTCTCGGCGTTGATCGCCGGCGGCCTGCACGGTATCGACCACGAGCTCGAACTGCCGGCCCCGATGTCGGGGAATGCCTATGCCAGTGGGGCGCAACGGCTACCCACCACCTTGGTCGAGGCGGTCGAGCTGCTGGAGAAGTCCGAGGTGGCGCGCACGGCGTTCGGGGACGAGGTCGTCGAGCACTACCTGAACAACGCACGGGTGGAGTTGGCGGCGTTCAACACTGCGGTGACGGATTGGGAAAGGGTGCGCGGATTTGAACGCCTTTGACGCCAGCCCGGCAACCGGTCCGACGGCCGGCCCGGCGAACGCACGGCCGGTAATCGGGCTGACGACGTATCTGCAGCAGGCGCAGACCGGGGTGTGGGACGTGCAGGCCAGCTTCCTGCCCCAGATCTACTTCGAAGGTGTCAGCAGTGCCGGTGGCATCGCGGTGCTGTTGCCCCCGCAGCCGGCCGACGGCGACGTCGTCGACCGGGTGCTCGACCGCATCGACGGCTTGGTGATCACCGGCGGGCCCGACGTCGACCCGGCGCGGTACGGGCGGCAGCCGCATCCGGCCACCAATGCGCCGGACATCGCGCGGGATGCCTGGGAGTTCGCGCTGCTGGAAGGGGCGCTGCGGCGGGGCATTCCGGTGCTCGGCGTGTGTCGCGGGGCGCAGGTGCTCAACGTCGCCCTCGGCGGCACCCTGCACCAACACCTACCTGACGTCATCGGCAACACCCACCATCAACAGGGCAATGCGGTGTTCGGCACATCTGCGGTGCACACCGTGCCGAACACCGCGCTAGCCGCCCTGATCGGCGAGACCTCAGATGCGCAGTGCTATCACCATCAGGCCATCGACCTGCTGGGTGAGGGGCTGGTGGTCAGCGCGCGCGACGCCGACGGAGTGATCGAGGCCGTGGAGTACCCGGGCGACGCATTCGTCGTCGGAGTGCAATGGCATCCCGAGGAAACTCTCGACGACCTGCGCTTGTTCGCCGCCGTGGTAGATGCGGCCAGAACGTATGCAACAGAAAGGGTCTCATGACATCAGGTCAGGTGATCAATCCGGCGACCGAGGCGGTGCTGACCACCGTCGAGCTCCTCGATGTGGCGGCTGTCGACGACGCGGTGGCGCGTGCCGGGGCGGCACAGCGAGCGTGGGCTCGGCTGGCTCCGGCCGAACGGGCGGCAGCCCTGCGCGCGTTCGCTGCCGTCGTCGACGCGCACGTCGATGAACTGGCCGCCCTGGAGGTGGCCAACTCCGGACATCCGATCGGGCAGGCCGAATGGGAGGCCGGGCATGTCCGGGACGTACTGCAGTTCTATTCGGCCACTCCGGAACGGTTGAGCGGCAAGCAGATTCCGGTGGCAGGAGGTCTGGACGTCACGTTCAACGAGCCGTTGGGTGTGGTCGGGGTGATCACCCCGTGGAACTTCCCGATGACGATTGCCGCCTGGGGATTTGCCCCCGCGCTCGCCGCCGGCAATGCCGTCGTGCTCAAACCGGCCGAGTGGACGCCACTGACCTCGATCCGGTTGGGCGAGCTGGCCACTGAATCGGGATTGCCGGCGGGGCTCCTTCAGGTGCTGCCCGGCAAGGGCTCGGTGGTGGGTGAGCGGTTCGTCACCCACCCGGGCGTGCGCAAGGTGGTGTTCACCGGCTCCACCGAGGTGGGCATGCGGGTGATGGCCGGGGCGGCCGCCCAGGTCAAGCGCGTCACCCTGGAGTTGGGCGGCAAGAGCGCCAACATCGTGTTCGACGACTGCGATCTGGAGAAGGCCGCGGCCACCGCACCGTATGGGGTGTTCGACAACGCCGGGCAGGATTGCTGTGCGCGGAGCCGAATCCTGGTGCAGCGCAGTGTCTACGACCGTTTCATGGAAATGCTGGAACCGGCGGTCAAGGGCGTGACGGTCGGAGACCCCACGGTGCGCGACACCGAGATGGGCCCATTGGTGTCGCGGCCGCACTGGGAATCGGTGGCCAGTTATGTTCCCGACGATGCGCCCGTGGCGTTCCGCGGCTCGGCGCCCGACGGGCCTGGATTCTGGTTCCCGCCAACGGTGTTGACCCCGAGCCGCACCGATCGCACCGTCACCGACGAGATTTTCGGGCCCGTCGTGACGGTGCTGCCGTTCGAGGATGAGGCCGACGCGATCGCGCTCGCCAACGACACCCCCTACGGGTTGTCGGGCTCGATCTGGACCGAGAACCTGTCGCGCGCTATGCGCGTCTCCCGGGCGGTGGAATCGGGCAACCTCAGCGTCAATTCACATTCGTCGGTCCGGTACAACACCCCGTTCGGCGGCTTCAAGCAGTCGGGTCTCGGCCGGGAACTGGGCCCTGATGCGCCGTTGTCGTTCACCGAGACCAAGAACGTCTTTTTCGCAGTAGAGGAGCTGTAGATGGATCTGACCCAACGCCTGGCCGGCAAGGTCGCCGTCATCACCGGCGGCGCCGGCGGCATCGGCCTGGCTGCCGGTAAGCGGCTGCGCGCCGAAGGCGCCACCATCGTGGTCGGCGACATCGACCCAACCACGGGCGAGGCGGCCGCCGAGGAGCTCGACGGCTTGTTCGTCGCGGTCGACGTGTCGGACGAGGGCGCCGTCGACCAGCTCTTCGACACCGCGGCTGCGACGTTCGGCTCGGTCGACATCGCGTTCAACAACGCCGGGATCTCGCCGCCTGAGGACGATCTGATCGAGACCACCGAACTGCCGGCCTGGCAGCGGGTGCAGGACGTCAACCTCAAATCCGTGTATCTGTCGTGCCGCGCGGCGCTGCGGCACATGGTCCCGGCCGGGCGGGGCTCCATCATCAACACCGCCTCTTTCGTGGCGGTAATGGGGTCGGCGACATCGCAGATCTCCTACACCGCCTCCAAAGGCGGGGTGCTGGCGATGTCGCGTGAGCTCGGCGTGCAGTACGCCCGCCAGGGCATCCGGGTCAACGCGTTGTGCCCTGGTCCGGTCAACACGCCGCTGTTGCAGGAGTTGTTCGCCAAGGACCCCGAACGGGCGGCACGGCGGCTGGTGCACATCCCCCTGGGCCGCTTCGCCGAGCCGGAGGAACTGGCCGCCGCGGTCGCGTTCCTGGCCAGCGACGACGCCTCCTTCATCACCGGGTCGACGTTCCTGGTCGACGGCGGGATCAGCTCGGCCTACGTCACGCCTCTGTGACCCGCCATGACCGAACCGGATCCGCAGGCCGCCGCCGAAACAGCTGACACGCTGTTGCGGCCGGTCCGCCTCGGCAACGCCTTCGAGGACACCGTCGGCCGGCTGCTGGAGACGATCCGGCTCGGCGTCCTGACCCCAGGGGAGTCCCTCCCACCCGAGCGCGAGTTGGCGACGCGTCTGGGCGTCAGCCGCGACACCGTGCGCGAGGCGATCAAATCGCTGGCCGACGCCGGTTACCTGGTGTCCAAGCGCGGACGTTACGGCGGCACCTTCCTGGCCGCCGAGTTGCCGCGGCACACGGCTGACGGCCCGCGGCCGACCCGCGAGGAGATCGACGATGCGTTGCGGTTGCGCGAGATCCTGGAAGTCGGGGCGGCCAGGATGGCGGCCGGCCGCACCTTGAGTGCCAGCGAGCGGGATGGGTTGTGGTGCCGGCTGGCCGACGTCCGCGGGGCCGCGCCCGATGACTACCGACGCCTGGATTCCCGGTTGCACCTGGCCATCGCCGAGGCTGCCGGGTCACCGTCGCTGGTGCCGCTGGTGGCCGAGAACCGTATGCGGGTCAACGCGCTGCTGGATCAGATCCCGTTGTTGCCACGCAACATTGCCCACTCCGACGAACAGCACGAGGCCATCGTCATCGCGATCCTGGCCGGCGACAGCGAGGGTGCGGCCGCGGCCATGCTGGCTCACGTCGGCGGATCGTCGGCCTTGCTGCACGGCTTCCTGGATTAGATTCGAACCGTGGTCCATCCCGGTAACGACGAACAGGTCGAGCGCGCATCGTCGGCCCTGGCCGACGTCGACACGTCGGGATGGGCGCGGCGATTCGACCTGTTGTCCGACCCCCACCGGCTGGAGATCCTGCTGGGTCTGCACAGTGCTCCCGGCATCTGCGTCGGCGATCTGGCCGCCGCACTCCGACGCTCGGAGAATGCGGTGTCCCAGGCGTTGCGGGTGCTTCGGGAGCAGGGCTGGGTCAGCGCGACGCGAGTTGGTCGGACGGTCAGCTACCGGTTGGAGGACGAGACGGTGCACGACCTGTTGCACTGGATCGGGGCCCGGCACGGCTGAGTTGAGCGTCATCTGTTCACATGGACAGATGTCAGGGCTCGCCTTACGCTCGGTCGATGACCATCGGTGCTTCGCAGCCGACCGCCCGATCAGCCGGAATGGCAACCCGTTTCGACCGAGCCGATTGGATCTCGATCGGCGCGGTCGGTGCCGTGGTCCTGTTACTGCACGTCATCGGGTGGGGTGTCCTGGTCTTCGGTGTGGCGCCGCAGCGCATCACGCTGGGGTCGACCGGTGTGTTCGGCGTCGGCCTGGGACTCACCGCATACCTACTCGGTGTCCGGCACGCCTTCGATGCCGACCACATTGCCGTCATCGACAACACCACCCGGAAAATGGTCGGGGAGGGCACCCGATCGGTGTCGGCGGGGTTCTGGTTCTCCCTGGGGCACTCCAGCGTGGTGTTCGGGTTGGCGCTGCTGCTGGCGCTGGGCGTGCGCACACTCGCCGGTCCGGTGCAGGACGAACAGTCCGCGATGCTGCAGACCCTCGGGCTGATCGGGTCGCTGGTGGCCGGAACATTCCTGATCCTGATCGGTTTGACGAATCTTGCCGCCGCGGTGGGGATCGCCAAGGTTTTTCGCGCGATGCGCAGCGGCGAGTACGACGAGGCCGAACTCGAACGCCAGCTCGACAGCCGGGGGTTCCTGGCCCGCCTGCTGGCTCGGGTCATGCGCCGGGTGAGCAAGCCCTGGCACCTGTACCCGGTCGGCTTCCTGATGGGGCTGGGCTTCGACACCGCCAGTCAGGTCACCCTGTTGGTGCTGGCGGCCGGGACCGCGGCGTTCACGCTGCCCTGGTACGCGATGCTGGTGCTGCCGGTGTTGTTCGCAGCGGGCATGAGCCTGTTCGACAGCCTGGACGGCATCTTCATGGCCCGGGCCTACGGTTGGGCCTTCCTGCAGCCGGTGCGCAAGGTCTACTACAACCTGACGGTGACGGTGCTTTCGGTGATCGTGGCGTTGGTCGTCGGCGTCATCGTGCTCGTCGGTCTGATCGTCGAGCGCCTCGGCATCACCACGGGACCGCTGGCCGTCGTCGGTTCGGCCGACCTCGAGTTCGTCGGCTTTGCGATCGTCGGGCTGTTCGTGCTGAGTTGGGCAGTCGCAGTGGGTATCTGGCGGTTCGGGCGGATCGAGCAGCGCTGGGCGGCGCGGGCCTGACGGTCAGTCCGTCAGCCCCAGCAACGCGTTCTCGATCACCTCGGGCAGCGCCGGGTGGATCCAGTACTGCCCACGGGCAATCTCTTTGGCGGTCTGGCCGAAACTCATCGCCTGGATCAGCGGCTGGATGATCGAGGATGCCTGGTGCCCCATGATGTGGGCGCCCAGGATTTTGCCGGTGTCGCGATCGCCGATCAGCTTGGCGATACCGGTGGTGTCCTCCATGGCCCAGCCGTATGCGGTGTCGCCGTAGGCCTGCACCTTGGTGACGATGTCGTAGCCTTCCGCGCGGGCCTGAGCTTCGGTCAGGCCGACGGTGGCGATCTGGGGTTCGGTGAACACCGCCGACGGCACGAAGCGGTGATCGCTGCGCACCATCGCCTCGGTGTCATCCCAGTCGCGCAGCAGGTTCTCCTTGACCACGCGTGCCTCGTGGTTGGCCACGTGCTTGAGCTGATAGTCCGACGACACGTCGCCGAGCGCGAAAATGCCTCGCGCGGTGGTGCGTTGGTAGTCGTCGACGATCACCCGGCCGTCTTCGTCCACTTCAACCCCGGCCAGTTCGGCGTCGAGCATGTCGCCGTTGGGAATCCGGCCGGTGGCCACCAACAACATGTCGGCGGGCAGGGTCTTGCCGTCGTCGAGCTCGAGCACGATCTTGTCGCCGTCCTGATGGGAGCCGATCACGTTCTCGTGCGTCCGCAGGTCCCATTTCTCGGCAGCCAAATCGCTGAATCGGTGGCAGATCGTCTCGTCGCAGTGGGTGAGCAGTCCAGATCCGCGTACCACGATGGTGACCCGCACTCCCAGGGCGGAGAAGACATGGGCGAACTCGGCCGAGACGAATCCGCCGCCGACGATCACCAGGTGCTCGGGCAGTTCGGGGATCCGCATGATGTCGTCGCTGGTGTAGTACGTCACACCGCAATCCACGATGGCCGGTGGGATGAACGTGCGGGACCCGGCGGCGATCACCACCTGATCGCTGCTGAACTGATCTCCGGCCTCGGTGTGCAACGTGTAGCGGCCATCGGCGGTTGTGGGCCCGAACCGCGTATGGCTGGCGTACACCGTGATCTGGGGGTCGTTACGCCGGTAATCCTCACCACCGGCCGCGATCGGATCGATGCGGCCGAACACCCGTGACACGATGTCGGGCCAGCGAACCTTGTCGACGTGGGCGTCCACGCCGAATCGGGTGCTGTCGGCGACCGTATGGGCTACCTCGGCGGCGTAGACGAACATCTTGGTGGGGATGCAGCCGACGTTCAGACAGGTGCCGCCGAAGGTGCCCTGTTCACAGATCGCGATCTTCTTGCCGGCGTAACGCTCGTCGATGATGCTGTTGCCCGAGCCGGTGCCGATGATCGTCAGGTCGTAGTGGTCCATCTGCTGTCCCTATCCGGAAGGTGTTGTGCTGGACTGTCTTTGAGTGTTCAGGTAGTGGTCCAGCCAGTGACCGAGCTCCCGGTAGGCCACGGCTCGAGCCTCGGGCACCGAGAGGAAGACGTCGTGCTTGGCGTCGGCGATCGGGACCACGGTGGAGCGGTTTCCCACACAACCCGCCCAGCGCGCGATCTGGCGGACATCGAGCACCGCATCGCCGCGCTGCATCGCAGCCGGGTCGGAGGTCTCCCGGACGCTGTGGTCGGACCGAAGGATCAGATTGGGCACACCGACGTCCAGGCCGCGGTGCAGCCGGGCCTGGGCTCGGCGGACGGCGTTGATCCAGCCGAGGGTGATGGGGAAGCCGCCCAATGGTTTCCAGGCCAGGTTGTAGTCGAACTCACCGTCGTAGTCCCGATGCAGGGTGGTGCCGTATCCACCTTCGGTGGGCTTGCGGATCACCGAGAGCTTCCGCCACCGGGCCAACGCGATCAGCGCGGCCGACGTGGGTGCCATGCGCAAGACCGCCGGTCCGTGCAGGTCGAAGAACGGGCTGTTGAGTATCAACCCGCCCACCCGGTGCTCGACCAGTCGGCCGCTGCGGCGCAGGCGGTCGGCGAACAGAGTGAGGATCAGCCCGCCGGCCGAATGCCCGTACAGGCACACCGTGGCGTTGCCGGTATCGGCGGCGATGACGGTCAGGGCTCGCTGCAGATCGGCGTCATAGCGCGCCAGGTCGGTGGTGAAATGCGGGGTTTGGCCCTCTTGGCGGGACCGCCCGCACTTGGGCAGGTCGAGCGCGTAGAACGCGAAGCCGCGCTCGGCGAACCGCTCGGCCAGCTCGGTGTGGAAGAAGTAGTCGGTATAGCCGTGCAGCGCCAGCACGGCATGGCCGGATTGGGCGCTTCCGGCGCCGTGCCGCACCAGTGTGGCGACCAGGCCACCTTCCCCGTCAGGATCGGCTCCGCCATCGATGGTGTGCTGCCAGAACCCCGGCAATACATCCGGCTCCCATACGGGCTCCCGTGACGTCACGGCTCCACCCTAACCGCGGCGCGGAAGGTTACGGGTGACGGATAGCACTACCATGCCTGGCCAACCGGGATTCGTCGCGCGATAACCTGGGCATAACAAAAGCCGTCGATGGAGACGGGCCGCCGCAATACAAAGGACGAGCGATCAGGGTGTCTGAGGCAAACGTGGGTACGACCGTGAAGACCGACGTCGTGCTGGTTGGGGCCGGCATCATGAGCGCAACTCTGGGCGCCCTGATCCGGCTGCTGGAGCCGGACTGGTCCATCACGATGATCGAGCGGCTCGACGGCGCCGCGGCCGAGAGCAGTGATCCCTGGAACAACGCGGGCACCGGCCATTCGGCCCTGTGTGAGCTCAACTACACCCCTGAGCTGTCTGACGGTTCGATCGACACCACCAAGGCCATCAACGTCAACGAGCAGTTCCAGGTGTCGCGGCAGTTCTGGGCCTACGCGGCAGAGAACGGTGTGCTGCCCGACGTGCGCGGCTTCCTCAACCCGATCCCGCACGTCAGCTTCGTGCACGGCGCTGAGAACGTCGGCTACCTCAAGCGTCGGTACGAGGCGCTCGTCAGCAACCCGCTGTTCTCGTCGATGGAATTCATCGACGACAAGGACGAGTTCGCCCGCCGGCTGCCGTTCATGGCCGCCAAGCGTGACTTCTCCGAGCCCGTCGGCCTCAACTGGTCCCAACATGGCACCGACGTCGACTTCGGCGCGCTCTCGCGTCAGCTGATCGGTTTCACCGCGCAGCGCGGGATGGACACGCTGTTCGGTCACGAGGTGCGCGACTTGCGCAAGGAATCCGACGGCACCTGGACGCTCAAGGTGACCAACCGGCGCACCGGCCTCAAGCGCAAGTTCAACGCCAAGTTCGTCTTCGTCGGCGCCGGTGGCGGTGCGCTGCCGCTGCTGCAGAAGTCGGGGATCCCCGAGGCCAAGGGCTTCGGCGGCTTCCCCGTCGGCGGTGCGTTCCTGCGGACAAACAACCAAACGCTGACCGCAGGACATCAGGCCAAGGTGTACGGGCTGCCGCCGTTGGGAGCCCCGCCGATGTCGGTGCCGCACCTGGACACCCGGGTGATCAACGGCAAGTCGTGGCTGCTGTTCGGACCGTTCGCCGGTTGGTCGCCGAAATTCCTCAAGCAGGGCAAGGTCACCGATCTGCCGTTCTCGGTGAAACCCAACAACCTGGCCTCGATGCTGGGGGTCGGTCTGACCGAGGTCGGGCTGCTCAAATACCTGATCGGCCAGTTGCTGCTCAGTGAGGGCGACCGGGTCGATACGTTGCGCGAATTCGCGCCCAGCGCAGTCGATTCCGACTGGGAGCTGGACATCGCGGGGCAGCGTGTGCAGGTGATCCGGCGCAAGGGCGCCGGGGGCGTCCTCGAATTCGGCACCACCGTGCTCACCGCCGCCGACGGCAGTATCGCCGGTCTGCTCGGCGCCTCGCCCGGCGCGTCCACCGCGGTGCCTGCCATGCTCGATGTGCTGGAGCGCTGCTTCGGCGATCGCTACCAGAGCTGGTTGCCCAAGCTCAAGGAGATGGTGCCCTCCCTCGGTACCAAGCTGTCCACCGAACCAGGCCTGTTCCAGGAGGTCTGGGCGTGGGGCACCAAGGCGCTCCAACTGGACGTTCCCGCGACCGTGTGACAGGGTCGGGCGGATGACGGTCGCGTTACGCCGAAGCTGGGCGAAAGACCTCGACGTACCAACCCTTTACGAGCTGCTCAAGCTCCGCGTCGAGGTGTTCGTGGTGGAGCAGGCCACGCCGTACCCGGAACTCGACGGCCGAGATCTGCTGGCCGAGACCCGTCACTTCTGGCTGGAAGGCCCTGACGGAGAAGTGATCTCGACGCTGCGGCTGATGGAGGAACATCCCGGCGGGGAGAAGAGCTTCCGGATCGGCCGGGTGTGCACCAAACGCAGCGACCGCGGCCACGGGCACACCACACGACTGATGCAAGCGGCGTTGGCCGAGGTCGGTGACTATCCATGCCACATCAACGCCCAGGTCTACCTGGTGGACATGTACGGCCGGCACGGGTTCGTCCGTGACGGTGACGAGTTCCTCGACGACGGAATCCCGCACGTGCCGATGGTGCGGCCCGGCGTCAGAGGAGCCGATGTGACGGAGACGGACCCCTCATGACCGAGCACACCTACCCCTTCAGCGCACTCGTGGGGCAGGACCGGCTGCGGCTGGCTCTGTTGCTGTGCGCCGTTCACCCGGAGATCGGCGGCGTGCTGATCCGCGGCGAGAAGGGCACGGCGAAATCCACCGCGGTGCGCGGCCTTGCCGCGGTGCTGTCCGCCGTCGACGACGACGCCCGACTGGTCGAATTGCCCATCGGGGCGACCGAGGACCGGGTGGTCGGGTCGCTGGACCTGCAGAAGGTCCTCCGCGACGGCGAACATGCCTTCTCGCCGGGTCTTCTCGCCCGTGCCCACGGCGGCGTGCTCTACGTCGACGAGGTCAACCTGCTGCACGACCATCTCGTGGACGTCTTGCTGGATGCCGCCGCGATGGGCCGGGTTCATGTTGAGCGGGAAGGGATCTCGCATTCCCACGAGGCCAGATTCGTCCTGATCGGCACGATGAACCCCGAGGAAGGCGAGCTCCGCCCACAGCTACTGGACCGGTTCGGGCTGACCGTGGACGTGGCCGCGTCGCGTGATGTCGACGTCCGCGTCGAGGTCATCCGGGCCAGGATGGCGTTCGAAGCCGACCCCGAGTCCTTCACCGAGCGCTACGCCGCCGCCGACGCCGAACTGGCCGCCCGGATCGCCGCGGCGCGGGCCAGCATCGGCTCGGTGACGCTGCCGGACACCGAACTTCGCCGCATCGCCGCGCTGTGCGCGGCCTTCGACGTCGACGGCATGCGCGCGGATCTGGTGGTGGCACGCACCGCCGTCGCACATGCTGCCTGGCGCGGCGCGACCACGGTGACCGAAGACGACATCCGGGTGGCCGCGGAACTGGCGTTGCCGCACCGGCGCCGTCGCGATCCATTCGACGATCCGGGCCTGGACCCCGACCGCCTCGACGAGGCCATGCAGCAGGCGGGGGAGTCCGCCCAGGCACCGCAGTCGGAAGCAGACCCAGATCCCGATTTCGACCCGGATTTCGACCCGCCCGGCGGCGGGGCCGACGCCGGCTCGGAAGGGTCGCCGTCACAGGGTAATTCGGCGAAGTCAGGGACCCGGCCGAGCGCGCCGCCGTCTCCGGTGTTCCGCACCAAGGCCCTGGTGGTACCCGGGGTCGGCGAGGGGGCACCCGGTCGTCGTTCGCGGGCCCGCAACCGTACCGGCACTCCCATCGCGGCCACCGCGGAACCGGGCAGCGGTCACGGCCTGCACATGTTCGCCACCCTGCTGGCCACCGCCGGCCGGCAGCAGGGCCCCGGCCTGCCACGCCCCCGTCCAGAGGATGTGCGACGCGCGGTACGTGAAGGCCGCGAAGGCAATCTGGTGATCTTCGTCGTCGACGCCTCCGGGTCCATGGCCGCCCGGGACCGGATGTCGGCCGTCACCGGCGCGACGCTGTCGCTGCTGCGTGACGCCTATCAGCGCCGGGACAAGGTCGCCGTGATCACGTTCCGCCAGGCCGATGCCCGAGTGCTGCTGCCGCCGACCACCTCGGTGCACATCGCCAGCCGCAGACTGGCCCGCTTCGACACCGGCGGGAAGACGCCGTTGGCCCAGGGCCTGTTGGCTGCGCGCGATCTCGTCATCCGGGAGAAGGCGCGGGACCGCGCCCGGCGCAGCCTCGTCGTGGTGCTCACCGACGGCCGCGCCACTGGCGGTCCCGATCCGCTGGGCCGCACCGGGCAGGCCGCGGCTGCGCTCGTCGCCGAGGGCGCCGCCGCCGTGGTGGTCGATTGTGAAACATCGTTCGTGCGTTTGGGTTTGGCGCCGAAACTGGCCGAACAGTTGGGATCGCCGGTGGTGCGGCTCGAACAGTTGCGCGCAGCCGAACTGACCCGGCTGGTACAGCACCAGACCGCTGCCTAGACCCCACTCTGCAGGAAGGACCGCCCATGCCACAGGGGCAGCCGCTGACCGTCCCCGACGACGGCCTGACCACCAAGGCCCGGCGCAACGCGCCGCTGCTCGCGGTACACACCGGGCCGGGGAAGGGAAAGTCGACCGCGGCCTTCGGGATGGCGTTGCGCGCCTGGAACCAGGGCTTTTCGGTCGCGGTGTTCCAATTCGTCAAGAGCGCGAAATGGAAGGTCGGTGAGGAGGCCGTGTTCGGTCAGCTCGGCCGGCTGCACGACGAACAGGGCCTCGGCGGGGCGGTCGAGTGGCACAAGATGGGCTCGGGCTGGTCGTGGACCCGTAAGCACGGCAGCGACGTCGATCACGCGGCGGCGGCCGCCGACGGCTGGGCGGAGATCAAACGTCGGTTGGCCGAACAGCGTCACGACTTCTACGTGCTCGACGAGTTCACCTATCCGCTCAAATGGGGCTGGATTCCCGTGGACGAGGTTGTCGAGGCGCTCAATGCCCGCCCCGGCACGCAGCATGTGGTGATCACCGGCCGTGACGCCCCGCAGGCTCTGATGGATGCCGCTGACCTGGTGACGGAGATGACCAAGATCAAGCATCCGATGGATGCCGGCCGCAAGGGGCAGAAGGGCATCGAGTGGTGATTCTCGGCCCGCTCGCGCCCGCCGAGCGTGCGCTCGGCGTCGAGGTTTTGCGGCGTGTCGGGCAGCAGACACGCACGCTCGCGGTGCTGAGGTGAGCATGACCACCCCGGCGGTGGTGATCGCCGCTCCGGCGTCGGGCAGCGGAAAGACCACGGTGGCAACGGGTTTGGTCGGTGCGCTGCGTCAGGCCGGTCACGCTGTGGCCCCGTTCAAGGTGGGCCCGGACTTCATCGATCCCGGCTACCACGCCCTGGCGGCGGGCCGGCCCGGTCGCAACCTGGACCCGGTGCTGGTCGGCGAAGAGTTGATCGGCCCGTTGTACCGGCACGGCTGCACCGGCGCAGACATCGCGGTCGTCGAGGGCGTCATGGGACTGTTCGACGGTCGTATCGAAGGACAGATGACCGGTATCCCGCGCGGGTCGGCGGCGCAGGTGGCCAACCTGCTGGGCGCGCCGGTGGTGCTGGTGGTCGATGCGCGCGGGCAGAGCCACAGCATCGCGGCGCTGATCCACGGCTTCGTCACCTTCGACCCCTCCGTGCGGCTCGCCGGGGTGATCCTCAACCGGGTGGGCTCGCCGCGGCACGAGGCGGTGTTGCGCCAGGCGTGCGAGCATGCCGGGGTGGCGGTGCTCGGCGCGATTCCCCGCGCCGACGAATTAACCGTCCCCTCACGGCATCTCGGGCTGATCACCGCGGTCGAACATGGCCGGCAGGCGCGCGAGGCGGTGGCCGCGATGACGGCCCTGGTGGCCCGGCACGTAGATCTCGCCGCCCTGGTCGCTGCCTCGGGCGCGCAGGTCACCACCGAACCCTGGAGCCCGGTGGCCCCGTCGGTGACCAATGTCACCGTGGCGCTGGCCGCCGGCAAGGCGTTCAGTTTCGGCTACGCCGAACATGCCGAACTGCTGCGCGGGGCCGGAGCGCAGGTCGCCGAGTTCGACCCGTTGTCCGACCCGTTGCCCGAGGGTGTCAGCGCACTGGTGCTGCCCGGCGGATTCCCCGAACAGTTCACCGCCGAACTGTCGGCCAATGACCTTGTCCGCCAGCAGATCAGGGACCTGGCCGGCCGCGGCGCCCCCATCCATGCCGAGTGTGCCGGCTTGACTTATCTGGTCGACGACCTCGACGGGATACCCATGTGCGGTGTGCTGGCCGGATCGGCACGCTTCACCGAGCGTCTCACCCTCGGTTACCGCGACGCGGTGGCCGTCGTGGATTCCTGCCTGCACGCCGCGGGTGACCGGGTGACCGGCCACGAATTCCACCGAACTACAGTGGAATTCGCCGAGGAACAACCGCCGGCGTGGGCGTTCGCCGGTGCCGGGCAGGTGGCGCGGCGCGATGGCGCGGTACGGGGAGGTGTGCACGCCGGATACCTGCACACCCACCCGGCGGCACACCCGGAGGCCATCACCCGGTTCGTGGCGTCGGCGGTGCCGACCCAACGAGCCGGTGGCAGCAACCACTAAGCTCGGCGAGTGACTACCGCGCACGCGAGGAGCGATGTGACCTCCGAGAACGCCTACCTGGTCGGCCTGCGCCTGGCGGGCAAGAAGGTCGTCGTCGTGGGCGGCGGAACCGTCGCGCAACGCCGGCTGCCCCTGTTGATCGCCCACGGCGCCGATGTGCACGTGATCGCCCGGGCGGCCAGCCCCGCGGTGGAGGCGCTGTCGCAGGACGACCCGGGGATCACCCTGCAGCTCCGCGACTTCCAGGCCGGCGACCTCGAGGGTGCCTGGTATGTGATCGCCGCCACCGACGACACGGAGGTCAACGCGGCCATCGCGGCCGAGGCCGAGGAACGTCGCATCTTCTGTGTGCGGGCCGACATCGCTCGCGACGGCTCCGCGGTGACCCCGGCGACCTTCGACTACGACGGCCTGTCGGTCGGCGTCCTGGCCGGTGGTGAGCACCGCCGTTCGGCGGCGATCCGCACCGCGATCCACGAAGCGCTGCAGAGCGGGCTGCTGACCGCCCAAGCCGGTGAGGATTCGGGGGAGGCGCCCACGGGGGTGGCACTGATCGGTGGCGGACCGGGCGATCCCGAGCTGATCACCGTGCGCGGACGCCGTCTGCTGGCCCGCGCCGACGTCGTGGTCGCCGACCGGCTGGCGCCGCAGGAACTGCTGGCTGAACTCGGCCCCCATGTCGAGGTGATCGACGCGGCCAAGATTCCCTACGGCCGCGCCATGGCACAGGAGGCGATCAACGACCTCCTCGTGGACCGCGCGCGGGCCGGGAAGTTCGTCGTCCGCCTCAAAGGCGGCGATCCGTTCGTCTTCGCCCGCGGTTACGAAGAGGTCCTGGCGTGCAACGAGGCCGGCGTCCCGGTCACCGTCGTCCCCGGTGTGACCAGCGCCATATCGGTGCCCGCGTTGGCCGGCGTGCCGGTCACCCACCGCGGTATGACGCACGAATTCGTGGTGGTCAGCGGCCATGTTGCGCCCGGCCACCCGGAATCGTTAGTGAATTGGAATGCGCTGGCGGCGATGAGCGGCACGATTGTGCTGCTGATGGCCGTCGAACGGATCGAGCAGTTCACCAAGGCGTTGCTGGACGGCGGTCGACCTGCGGATACGCCGGTCCTCGTGGTCCAGCACGGCACCACCGTCGCGCAACGCACACTGCGGGCCACCCTCGCCGATGCGCCGGAACGGATTCGTGCAGAGGGCATTCGACCCCCGGCGATCATCGTGATCGGCTCTGTCGCGGCGTTCGCCGGTTAAAGGATTCTTAAGATTCCGGTAAGGTGGCGCGGTATGACGGCACTCAATGACGCCGAGCGCCAGGGACTCGCCGCCCGCCTCCCATCCTGGTTCCCGTCCTGGGGCTTCCTGTCAGCGGTGATCGCGATCGGCGGCATGCAGCTGCTGGCCACCATGGACAGCACGGTCGCCATCGTCGCGCTACCCAAGATCCAGGACGAGCTGAGCCTCTCCGACGCCGGGCGCAGCTGGGTCATCACGGCATACGTGCTCACTTTCGGCGGTCTGATGCTGCTCGGCGGCCGCCTCGGCGACACCATCGGACGCAAACGCACCTTCATCGTCGGTGTCGCGTTGTTCACCATCGCCTCGATCCTGTGCGGCATCGCCTGGAACGAAGCGACGCTGGTGATCGCCCGGCTGTTGCAGGGCATCGGCGCGGCGATCGCCTCACCCACCGGTCTCGCGCTGGTGGCCACCACTTTCCCGAAGGGCCCGGCGCGCAACCTCGCCACCGCCGTGTTCGGTGCGATGACAGCCATCGGCTCGGTGATGGGCCTGGTGGTCGGCGGCGCTCTCACCGAGGTCTCCTGGCGGTTGGCGTTCCTGGTCAACGTGCCGATCGGCCTGGTGATGCTCTATCTGGCCCGCACCGCTTTGCGCGAGACCAACCGTGAGCGGATGAAGCTCGACGCCGCAGGCGCCCTGCTGGCGACCCTGGCCTGCACCGCTGCGGTGTTCGCCTTCACCCAGGGCCCCGAGAGCGGCTGGCTGGCGCCGATCACGTTGGGCTCCGCGGCGGTGGCCGCCGTGGCCGGCATCGCCTTCCTGATCGCCGAACGCAGCGCCGAGAACCCGGTGGTGCCGTTCGACCTGTTCCACGAGCGCAACCGGGTCGCCACGTTTGTGGCGATCTTCCTGGCCGGTGGCGTGCTGTTCACCCTGACCGTGCTGATCGGGCTCTACGTCCAGGACATCCTGGGCTACAGCGCCCTGCACGCCGGCATCGGCTTCATCCCGTTCGTCGTCGGCATGGGTATCGGCCTGGGCGCCTCGTCACAGATCGTGCGGTACTTCCAGCCGCGGTTCGTGGTGATCGGCGGCGGCATCCTGGTACTCGGCTCGATGATCTACGGCTCGACGCTGCATGCCGGTATCCCGTACTTTCCGAACCTGGTACTGCCGATCACCGTGGGCGGCATCGGCATCGGCATGATCGTGGTGCCGCTGACCCTGGCCGCGATCGCCGGTGTCGGCTTCGACCGGATCGGGCCGGCCTCGGCCATCGCCCTGATGCTGCAGAACCTCGGCGGTCCGCTGGTCCTGGCGATCATCCAGGCCGTCATCACGTCACGCACGCTTTTCCTGGGTGGCATCACCGGTCCGGTCAAGGACATGAACGGTCCGCAACTGGCGGCGCTCGACGCCGGCTACACGTACGGGTTGTTGTGGGTGGCCGCGGTGGCGGTGCTCGTCGGTGGCGCCGCTTTGTTCATCGGGTACACCTCCGAACAGGTCGCCCATGCCCAAGAGGTCAAGGACGCGATCGATTCCGGAGAGCTCGAGCTCGACTGAGCCGGCGAACCGGGGCCCACGACGATGAACCGACAACACATCTCGGAAACCGTCGGCCCGCTGGGCTGGCGGCTGGTCCTGGGCGCCATCTACACCGAGGTGTTGGTGCCGTCGATGTCGGCCGCGGCCGGGGCGGTCGCGCACGCGGTGGAGGCCGCCGGCTCCGACGCGCCGGGGCATCTGTCGATCGACATCCGGAGTGACCGGGCCATCCTGCGCCTGCGGACCCGCGATGCCGGTGCGGTGACGACGCGGGATCTCGAGCTGGCCCATGAGGTGTCACAGGCGTTGGCGGCCCACGGTTTCGAGCTGTCGAGCGGGGGCGGTTCGATCCAGGCCTTCGAGATCGCCATCGACGCGTTGGACATCGCCGCGGTGCGCCCGTTCTGGAAAGCCGTCACCGGGTACGAGGACGAGACCCCAGCTGAGTCGGGCGCATCAGGTTTCAGCGGCGGACTTGTCGATCCGTTCGGCCGGGGCCCGGTCATCTGGTTTCAGCAGATGGATTCCCCACGCGCGCAACGTAACCGCATCCACCTCGACGTCGACGTCCCACACGACGTGGCGCAGGCGCGGCTCGACGCGGCCCTGGCCGCAGGCGGCCGGTTGCTCAGTGACCGTCGGGCACCGGCGTTCTGGGTCCTGGCCGACGCCGAGGGCAACGAGGCCTGCATCTGCACGTGGCAGGGCCGCGACTAGGCTGGCCCGCTGTGATCACCCGTATGTCCGAGCTGTTCCTGCGAACCCTGCGTGACGACCCTGCCGATGCCGAGGTGCCCAGCCACAAGCTGTTGATCCGGGCCGGCTATGTCCGCCCGGTCGGTCCCGGTATCTACAGCTGGCTGCCGCTGGGGCTGCGGGTGCTGCGCCGGATCGAGAACATCGTGCGGGAAGAGATGAATGCGATCGGCGGGCAGGAAATCCTGTTGCCCGCGCTGTTGCCGCGCGCCGCCTACGAGACCACCAACCGCTGGAACGAATACGGCGACACCCTGTTCCGGCTGCAGGACCGCCGGAACAACGACTATCTGCTCGGCCCGACGCACGAGGAGATTTTCACCCTGACGGTGAAGGGGGAGTACTCCTCCTACAAGGACTTCCCGGTGATCCTGTACCAGGTTCAGACCAAGTACCGCGACGAGGCGCGGCCGCGGGCCGGCATCCTGCGTGGCCGCGAGTTCGTGATGAAGGACTCGTACTCGTTCGACGTCGACGACGACGGGCTCAAGACCGCTTACCACGCCCACCGCGAGGCCTACCAGAAGATCTTCGGCAGGCTGGGCGTCAAATACGTGATCGTCTCGGCGGTGTCGGGGGCGATGGGCGGCAGCGCGTCGGAGGAGTTCCTGGCCGAGAGCGAGGTCGGTGAGGACACCTTCGTACGCTGCCTGGAATCGGGCTACGCGGCCAACGTCGAAGCCGTCATCACCCACGCGCCCGAAGCCCTGCCTGTCGACGGGCAGCCGGAGGCTCAGGTGTACGACACCCCGGATGCTCCGACCATCGCAACACTGGTGGAGTGGGCCAACAGCGCGCAGCTGCCGCAATTCGCCGGCCGTGAGGTGATCGCGGCGGACACGCTCAAGAACGTCCTGGTCAAGGTCCGCCAACCGGGCGGTGAGTGGGAACTGCTCGGCGTCGGCGTTCCCGGTGACCGCGAGGTGGACGAGAAGCGCCTCGGCGCGGCGCTGGAGCCGGCCGAGTTCGCGCTGCTCGACGAGGCCGACTTTGCCAAGAACCCGTTCCTGGTCAAGGGCTATGTCGGCCCGAAGGCATTGCAGGACAACGGTGTTCGTTACCTTGTCGATCCGCGGGTGGTGACCGGCACCGCCTGGATCACCGGAGCGGATGCGCCGAACAAGCATGTGGTGGGCCTGGTGGCCGGACGCGACTTCACCCCCGACGGCACGATCGAGGCTGCCGAGGTACGCGACGGTGACCCGTCACCCGACGGTGCCGGTGTGCTGACGTCGGCGCGCGGCATCGAGATCGGCCATATCTTCCAGCTGGGCCGCAAGTACACCGACGCCTTCACCGCCGACGTGCTTGGTGAGGACGGCAAGCCGGTGCGGCTGACCATGGGGTCCTACGGCATCGGTGTGTCGCGCCTGGTGGCGGTGATCGCCGAACAACAGCACGACGAGCTGGGGCTGCGCTGGCCGAGCGCCGTCGCGCCCTTTGATGTGCACGTGGTGGTGGCCAACAAGGATGCCGCCGCCCGCACCGGTGCGAGCGAACTGGTCGCCGATCTGGACCGGCTCGGACACGAGGTGCTGTTCGACGATCGCACCGCCTCGCCCGGCGTGAAGTTCAAGGACGCCGAACTGCTCGGCATGCCGTGGATCGTGGTGGTGGGTCGCGGCTGGGCCGATGGCGTGGTGGAGCTGCGCAACCGGCTCACCGGCGAGAAGCGCGAGGTGGCCGTCGACGCGGCTGCCAGTGAGATCTCAACGGCGATCTCAGCGGCGATCACCGGCTGAGTGCCCGGGGCGGGCGAACCTATGCACCGGTTTCCACCTGAGGGCTGTTGTGAGCGACCATCGGCAGTCCTGAGGTGGAAAACCGCGCAAAGGAAAACCGCGCAAAGGTGAACCGCGCAAAAGCGAAACGGGCCCCGCGGAAGGCGATTACTCGGTGCCACCGGGGAAGGCGGTCGTGACCGGCGAGGTACCGATGATGGCACGCCACTTGGCCGCGGTAACTGCGGTCTCGGTCAGGGCGGTCACCGCGAACGTGCGGTCATCGGCGTTGGTGGCCTGTTCGAGGACCGCACGCCAGGCCACCGAGGCATCCTCTTCCATCCGGATCGCGAGATTGGCGGCGTCGGTCGGGTCGGTCACCGGCGCGGGCAGCTGATAGCCGGCCGCCGGCAGCGGCGGGGTGACCGAGCGAGCCTCGAGCCGGGCCATGGCGTCTTCCCGACGAGCTCGATGCTCGGCCATCGCCGCGGCCACCAGGGCGTTTTCCTCAGGGGTCGAATGCGACGACACCAGCCCGTAGCCGTAGATCGTCCCGTGCTCGACGGCCACCGCGTCGAACAGGGCAGCATCGGCCGACGTGCTCGGCCGGGTCGGGGCGGTGGTCGACCGTGGGTCCGGTGAGGTCACTGTGCACCTCCCAGTGCGACGGTGTAGGCGGCCGTGCACGAGGCCGCGATGGATCCGAGCAGACCGGCGCGGTAGCCGGCCAGCGCGTGCGCGACATCGGCTGCCTGGTCCGCGGACTCCTTGAGGGCGTCGATGAGGTCTTTGACCGTGGAGGTGGCCGCGCCCGCGGTGTCCGGCGCACGCGTCGTGGTCGTGGCGGTGCCGGTGGCTGCGGGCGCCGCACCCATGCGCGTCAACTCGTCGGACAGCGCTTCGGCGTGGGCGGTGCGATCGGCGGCCAGCGCGTTCAACGCCTGGGCAGCGGGTGATTGTGACGGCTGCTCGGCTGCGACCGCGGCGGCCAGTTCGGCATCGGCGCGAGCCCGGTCCAACTGCCGGGTGAGGTCGTCGACTTCGGGTTGAGGCGTCGTCGTACCGCAGGCGGCGGCGGTGGCGCCCAACAGGGCAAGGGCCGCGGCCGAGAGCAGTACGCGCCGCCGGCTGATGTCTGCATCGGCGCTCGGCACGTGAACATCCTGCCATTGCCCGACACCGCCACTGACGACGTCCGCCACGCACCCGACGGCGATTGGCGGTTGCTGCCGCGGCCCTGGCGTATCGTGGATAGGCGATTCCGGGGCCAGCCCACGCGGCTGGCCCGGGCCTTCGTGCCGGAGACAATTCAAGATGAGGAGCTCGCCGTGGCACCGGATCCAAAGTTGCGGTCTGCGGAATTACCGTCGCAGGCGCAGGTGATCGAGCTACTTGACGGCGAATTCGCGCGCGCCGGTTACGAGATCGACGACGTCGTCATCGAGGCTTTCGCGCGCCCGCCCCGCATCATCGTCACCGCCGACGGCGACGAAGGCCTCGATCTGGATTCGCTTGCCGCGTTGTCGCGGACCGCATCCGAGTTGCTCGATCGACTTGCCCTGGGCGACACGCCGTATGTGCTCGAAGTCACCTCGCCAGGGGTGGATCGGCCGCTGACCGAAGCCAAACACTTCCGCCGCAACCGTGGTCGCAAAGCCGAACTGACGCTGGCCGACGGCACGGTGTTCACCGGTCGGATCGGGGAAACCGACGGCGCGGTGGTCAAAGTCGTGGTCCCGGACGGCCGGGAGCTGGCGATCCGTGAAATCGCCCTGGCTGACGTCGCCAAAGCTGTTGTGCAAGTGGAGTTTTCGCCTCCAAATCGACGCGAATTGGAACTGTCCGGACAAACCGGGAAGGGGGCCGGGGAATGAACATCGACATGGCCGCGCTGCATGCCATCGAGGCGGACAAGGGCATCACCGTCGACGTGGTCGTCGACACGATCAAGTCGGCACTGCTCACCGCCTATCGGCACACCGAAGGCCATGAGCCCGACGCGCACATCGACATCGACCGCAAGACCGGTGTCGTCAAGGTGATCGCCCGCCAGACCGATGCCGACGGCAACGTCCTGCACGAGTGGGACGACACGCCCGAGGGGTTCGGGCGGATCGCGGCGACCACGGCCAGGCAGGTGATCCTGCAGCGGTTGCGCGATGCCGAGAACGAGAAGACCTACGGAGAGTTCTCCGCTCACGAGGGCGACATCGTGGCCGGGGTGATCCAACGCGACGCCAGGGCCAACGCCCGCGGGCTCGTGGTGGTCCGCATGGGTAGCGAGACCAAGGGTTCCGAGGGCGTGATCCCCAGCGCCGAGCAGGTGCCGGGGGAGAGCTACGAGCACGGCGACCGGCTGCGCTGCTACGTCGTCGGCGTCACCCGGGGCGCTCGGGAACCGCTGATCACGCTGTCGCGCACGCACCCGAACCTGGTGCGCAAGCTGTTCTCGCTGGAGGTGCCCGAGATCGCCGACGGTTCGGTGGAGATCGTGGCGGTGGCTCGGGAGGCCGGGCACCGGTCCAAGATCGCGGTCGCCTCGCGGGTGCCCGGCCTGAACGCCAAGGGTGCGTGCATCGGTCCGATGGGCCAGCGCGTGCGCAACGTGATGAGCGAACTGTCCGGCGAGAAGATCGACATCATCGACTATGACGAGGACCCGGCGCGGTTCGTCGCCAACGCCCTGTCACCGGCCAAGGTGGTGTCGGTATCGGTGATCGACGAGGCTGCTCGGGCGGCGCGGGTGATCGTGCCCGATTTCCAGCTTTCGCTGGCGATCGGCAAAGAAGGGCAGAACGCCAGGTTGGCGGCCCGGCTCACTGGGTGGCGGATCGATATCCGCAGTGATGCGGCGCCTCAGCCGGACCAGGACGTCCGGCCGGGTGCGGTACACGACTGACAGCAGTGACCGGCGTTTCGGAGCACACCCGGTGGGGCGGTAGACTCAGCCGTGATCCAGCGCGAGACTCCGGCTCTGACGCATGAAAGCACCTCCGACACCTCTGTCGGACCAGTGCGGACCTGCATCGGATGCCGGAAGCGAGAGTTGGCCGCCGAGTTGCTTCGTGTGGTCGCGGTGACCGACGGGAACGGGACGAGTTCCGTAACCGTTGATCCCACGGCCAGCCTGCCCGGGCGGGGTGCATGGTTGCACCCTGACCGTCAGTGCGCACAGTTGGCAGTCCGGCGACGAGCTTTCGTCCGAGCGTTGCGACTCACCGGTTCACCGGATACATCCGCAGTGATCGAGTACGTCGAAGGAATTCGGCCACCCGAGCACTCCGGTCAAGAGAACAGGTAGCGAAGAACATGAGCACACCGTGAAGTCCCGATGACCATGCGTCATAGCTAAACCCGAGGCGCGGCGCCTACCACCGCTGTTGCCTCCAGACGAGGAGATGTAGTGGCAGGTAAGGCCCGTGTACACGAGTTGGCCAAGGAACTCGGTGTCACAAGCAAGGAACTCTTAGCCAAGCTCAAGGAGCAGGGCGAGTTCGTCAAGTCGGCATCCTCCACGGTGGAGGCGCCGGTCGCGCGTCGGTTGCGCGAATCGTTCGGCGCGAAGGCCGAAGCACGTTCGGGCGGCAAGAAGCCCGAGGAAAAGCCGCGCCCGCAGGGTGGCGGCGCGCCCACGCCGGCGGCACCGAAGCCCGGCGCCCCCGCACCCAAGCCGGCTCCGGCCAAGCCCGCGGCCCCCGCGGCCCCGGCGGCTGAAGTGCCGACCCCGGCTGCCCCGCGCCCCGCGGCACCCAAGCCGGCTGCCCCACAGCCTCCGGCCGCCCCGAGTGCGCCGGCGGCTGCCGCCAGCGCTCCCGAGGCCCCGGCCCGCGTCCGGGTGGTGGCCCTCGTCCCGGCGGTGCCGGCGGCGGTGGTCGTCCCGGCGGTGGCGGCGGCGGTAACTACCGCGGCGGCGGTGCCGGTGGCGGTGGTGGCGCCGGTGGCGCGGCCGCCGGAGGTTTCCGTGGTCGTCCCGGTGGCGGCGGTGGTCGTCCGGGTCAGCGCGGTGGCGCGGCCGGTGCGTTCGGTCGTCCCGGCGGTGCCCCCAAGCGCGGTCGCAAGTCGAAGCGGGCGAAACGCGCCGAATACGAGAACATGCAGGCCCCGGTCGTCGGTGGCGTGCGGTTGCCGCACGGCAATGGCGAGACCATCCGGCTGGCCCGTGGTGCCTCGCTGAGCGACTTCGCCGACAAGATCAATGCCAACCCGGCCTCGCTGGTGCAGGCGCTGTTCAACCTCGGTGAGATGGTCACCGCCACCCAGTCTGTCGGTGATGACACGCTGGAGCTGCTCGGCAGCGAGATGAACTACAAGGTTCAGGTCGTCTCGCCCGAGGACGAGGACCGTGAGCTGCTGGAGTCCTTCGACCTCACGTACGGCGAGGACGAGGGCGGCGAAGAGGACCTCGAACAGCGTCCGCCGGTGGTCACCGTCATGGGTCACGTCGACCACGGCAAGACCCGCCTGCTGGACACCATCCGCAACGCCACCGTTCGCGAGGGCGAGGCCGGCGGTATCACCCAGCACATCGGTGCTTACCAGGTCGAGGTCGAGCTGGACGGCACCGTCCGCCCGATCACCTTCATCGACACCCCGGGTCACGAGGCGTTCACCGCCATGCGTGCCCGTGGTGCGAAGGCCACCGACATCGCGATCCTGGTGGTCGCCGCCGACGACGGCGTCATGCCGCAGACGGTGGAAGCCATCAACCACGCGCAGGCCGCAGACGTGCCGATCGTGGTGGCGGTCAACAAGATCGACAAGGAAGGCGCCGACCCGGCCAAGATCCGGGCGCAGCTGACCGAATACAACCTGGTGGCCGAGGACTACGGCGGCGACACCATGTTCGTCGACATCTCGGCCAAGCAGGGCACCAACATCGAGGCGCTGCTGGAAGCGGTCGTGCTGACCGCCGACGCGGCCCTGGACCTGCGGGCCAACCCCGACATGGAGGCCCAGGGTGTGGCCATCGAGGCGCACCTGGACCGCGGTCGCGGCCCGGTGGCCACGGTGCTCATCCAGCGCGGCACCCTGCGGGTCGGCGACTCGGTGGTGGCCGGCGATGCCTATGGCCGCGTCCGCCGCATGGTCGACGAGCACGGCGACGACGTCGAAGAGGCGCTGCCCTCGCGTCCGGTCCAGGTCATCGGCTTCACGTCGGTGCCGGGTGCCGGTGACAACTTCCTCGTTGTCGACGAAGACCGGATCGCCCGCCAGATCGCCGACCGGCGCAGCGCGCGCAAGCGCAACGCCCTGGCCGCGCGCAGCCGCAAGCGGATCAGCCTGGAAGACCTGGATTCGGCACTGAAGGAAACCAGCCAGCTGAACCTGATCCTCAAGGGCGACAACGCCGGTACGGTCGAAGCCCTCGAGGAAGCCTTGATGGGCATCCAGATCGACGACGAAGTGGAGCTGCGGGTCATCGACCGCGGTGTCGGTGGCGTCACCGAGACCAACGTCAACCTGGCCTCGGCCTCGGACGCGATCATCATCGGGTTCAACGTCCGTGCCGAGGGCAAGGCGACCGAGCTGGCCAACCGCGAGGGTGTGGAGATCCGGTACTACTCGGTGATCTACCAGGCCATCGACGAGATCGAGGCCGCGCTCAAGGGCATGCTCAAGCCGGTGTACGAGGAGAAGGAGCTCGGCCGCGCCGAGATCCGGGCGATCTTCCGGTCGTCCAAGGTCGGCAACATCGCCGGTTGCCTTGTCACCTCGGGCATCATGCGCCGCAACGCCAAGGCCCGGCTGCTGCGTGACAACACCGTCGTCGCGCAGAACCTCACGGTGTCCTCGCTCAAGCGCGAGAAGGACGATGCCACCGAGGTGCGCGAGGGCTACGAGTGCGGTCTGACGCTGACCTACTCCGACATCAAGGAAGGCGACGTCATCGAGACGTACGAACTCGTCGAGAAGGCACGTACTTAGTGATGAGCGCTTGCGCGAAGAACAATGGTGCCTGCCATGGCTGATCCGGCACGGGCCAAGCGGCTCGCCAAACGGATCTCCACCATCGTCGCCTCGGCGATCGAGTACGAGATCAAGGATCCCCGCCTGGCGGGGGTCACCATCACCGATGCGAAGGTGTCGGGCGATCTACACGACGCCACGCTGTATTACACGGTGATGGGCTCGTCACTCGAAGACGAGCCGGACTATGCCGGTGCGGCGGCGGCCCTGGAGAAGGCCAAGGGCGTATTGCGGTCCAAGGTGGGCGCGGGGACCGGGGTGCGATTCACCCCGACCCTCGCGTTCGTCCGCGACACCGTGCCCGACGCGGCACATCGGATGGAGGAGCTGCTGGCCCGGGCCCGGGCCGCAGATGAGGATCTGGCACGAGTTCGGCAGGGTGCCAAGCACGCCGGTGAGGCCGACCCGTACCGTTGTGAGCGGGGCGGAGGACACTGATGGGCTTGCCGACGGGGCAGACACAGAGGATGCCGGTGGCCGCGATCGAACGGATGACTGATACGGCTCATTCGAGGGCTCCCCACGGGAGCCCCTCCGGTCTGCGCGTCGATGCGCGTGCGGCCGCCGATCTCCTGTCGGCCGCCAAGAGCATCAGCGTCGTGTGCCACGTCTATCCGGACGCCGACACGATAGGCGCCGGACTGGCGCTGGCGCAGGTGCTCGACGACGCAGGGAAACAGGTCCAGGTGGCCTTCGCCGCGCCGGCCGAGCTGCCCGAATCGCTGCAGACGCTGCCGGGCGGGCATCTGCTGGTCGCGCCGGAAACCATGCGTGACGACGCGGATCTGGTTGTCACCGTGGACATTCCGAGCGTCAACCGACTCGGTGCGTTGGCCGGGCTGGCCGCGGAAGGCCGCGAGGTGCTCGTCATCGATCACCATGCATCGAATCAGTTGTTCGGTACCGCGAATTACGTCGACCCGACGGCGGATTCCACCACGATGCTGGTGGCCGAACTGCTCGATGCCTGGGACAAGCCCATCGACAAACGTGTGGCGCACTGCTTGTACGCCGGCCTGACCACCGACACGGGATCGTTCCGCTGGGCCACGGCCCGGGCGCATCGCCTGGCGGCCCGGCTGGTCGAGCTCGGGGTGGACAACGCCGCGATCAGCCGAGCGTTACTCGACACTCATCCGTTCGCCTGGTTGCCGATGTTGTCGCGGGTACTGGCCTCGGCCCGGCTCGTCCCGGAGGCCGTGGGTGGGCGAGGGCTGGTGTACGCGGTGGTGCCGCATGCCGAATGGTCCACGGCCCGGCCGGAGGAAGTGGAGAGCATCGTCGACATCGTGCGGACGACACAGCAGGCCGAGGTGGCCGCGGTGTTCAAGGAGATCGAGCCCCAGCACTGGTCGGTTTCGATGCGGGCGAAGTCGCTCAACCTGGCCACGGTCGCCAGTTCGTTCGGCGGTGGCGGGCACCCGCACGCGGCCGGATACTCCGCCGCCGGCCCGACGGACGACGTGGTGCACGCGCTTACTCAAGCGCTTGCCTGACTCCGCCGGCGGGTCGCATGGTTGAGCCCGAAGGCGACGTTCCGGTCGCACCGGCCACCACCCGTCGCATCGCCGGCCTGGCCTTCCCGGCGCTCGGGGTACTGGCGGCCGAACCCATTTATCTACTGTTCGACATCGCGATCGTCGGGCGCCTCGGCGCGCTCAGCCTGGCCGGCCTGGCCATCGGCGGCCTGATCCTGGGTCTGGTCAACTCACAGGGAACCTTCTTGTCCTATGGCACGACGGCACGATCGGCCCGTCTGTTCGGCGCGGGTGACCGGGCCTCGGCGGTCGGCGAAGGAGTGCAGGCGACCTGGCTGGCCCTCGGGCTGGGATTGCTGATCATCGCGGTGGTGCAGGCCGTGGCCGAGCCGTTGTTGTCGGTGATCGCCGGGCACGCCGACATCGCCGACGCGGCACTGCCGTGGCTGCGGGTAGCGATCCTGGCCGCCCCGGCGATCCTGGTGTCACTGGCCGGCAACGGGTGGATGCGCGGGGTACAGGACACGGTCCGGCCGCTGCGGTATGTGGTGTTCGGGTTCGCCGTGTCGGCCGTGCTGTGCCCGCTGCTGGTCTACGGCTGGTTGGGCTTGCCGCGGCTGGAGCTGGCCGGCTCGGCCGTCGCCAACCTGATCGGGCAATGGGTCGCGGCGCTGCTGTTCGTGCGCGCGTTGCTGATCGAGAAGGTCGGGCTGCGGGTGCAGCCCGCGGTGTTGCGCGCCCAGCTCACGATGGGCCGGGATCTGTTGCTGCGGTCGATGGCCTTCCAGGCCTGTTTCCTGTCTGCCGGCGCGGTGGCGGCCCGGTTCGGTGCGGCCGCGGTGGCCGCCCATCAAGTTGTCCTGCAGGTGTGGAGTTTCCTTGCGCTGGTGCTGGATTCCCTGGCGATTGCTGCGCAGTCGCTCGTGGGGGCGGCGCTGGGCGCGGGGCAACTGGCCCATGCCAAGAGCGTGGCTTGGCGGGTGACGTTGTTTTCCACGCTGGCCGGCGTGGTCCTGGCGCTGGTGTTCGCGGTCGGCTCGTCGGTGTTCCCGCCGGTGTTCACCGACGACAAGTCGGTGCTGGCGGCCATCGATGTGCCGTGGTGGTTCCTGGTCGCCCAATTACCGGTCGCGGGAATCGTTTTCGCCCTCGACGGGGTGCTGCTGGGAGCCGGGGACGCCAAATTCATGCGCAACGCCACCCTGACCAGATGCCGAACAGGCCCCAGCCGTAGATCAGCGACAACCAAATCAGCGGCAGGAAGCCGACCAGCGCACTGGTCAGGGTGGCGTTGCGCATGAATTTGGCGTCCCCGGCTCCCAGCAGCACCCCGTCGAGGGCGAAAACGATTCC
>NZ_LZJD01000161.1:0-3966 GCF_001666875.1 Mycobacterium sp. E802 | reverse complement strand
ACGTCGAGGTCAAAACCATTCTCGACGCGCTGGCATCCGAGAAATCAAGGCACTAAGGCAAATGACCCAACTCGGGAGATTCATCAGCGATCCCATATGCCCGGTGCTGCGGGCGAAGAGATAGTCCGACATGTCTTCAGCCAGCATGCCGGGAAACTTGAGGGCAAGAATCAGCTGTTGTTCGACGGTGAGTAGCACTTCGTGCCAGTGCTGGCAGTCCGCGTCGGTCTGGCAGTCAAATGGCTTCATGTCGACGGGCTTCGTGCACCGCAGCAACTGATCCATCTTGTGAACGTCAATGTTGTCGCCGTTGTCGTCGAGTAGCCCGTACGGCTCGTGCAGGCCGATCCCGACGAACAACACGATCACGTGAAGCGTGTCAGCGATGTGCTTGAAATGATCACTGAGCTCGGTGATCTTGCTGGTTCGGCCATGTAGGAAGTGCAGGTCATCGATGATCAAGAGCTTGGTTTGACACGATATGACACAGTCCAGGGCGTTCCGCAGATGTTGGGGAGCGCTGACGCCATGGGAGGCGGGGTGCGCAAAGTAGTCGGACGCCGCAATGTTGAGTTCCTTGATCCCGGTGTTCCCGGTGAGACCGATCCGGCACACCGGCGTGCGTTCGTCACCGCTGGGGGTCAGTGGTCCGTACTGGGCGATCTGCTGCAAGTGGATTGAGCGACCGAAGTATGAGGTGATCGTGGTCTTGCCAAGGCCTGGCAAACCACTGAGTGCGACCATCGGTGTCCCCGCCGGATCGTCGATGTCGATGTGGGGCTGCACAAAGGTGTCGAGCTGCTCGAGAACCGATTGACATTCGGCGCTGAGGATGATGCCCATGTGTCCGTGCCAACGACGACGCGCCTCGTTATATGCGGCGCGCGCCCCGTCATCTAGCTTGCGGATCTCTTTGAGAGACAGAGACTCTGGCGGCTGAGGCTTGGGCGCCTCTGCCATGGCCTTCCATCCCTCTTTACGCGATAGCGTCAACGGATCCAAGTATTCCTTCGGATCTCGTTCCGGTTTCCCAGATTTGGTTCTCGATGAGTCTGTCGATCGAGTACGCGCCGTCGGTGTGCGGCGCGTCGGTGTAGTAGTCATACGATCTCCAGGGTGTCGCTGTAATAGTCATCATCGACCAGTACCCGGGTGTCGGGTTCCTCGTCGAGATCGTCGACGAACGTGTTGACCGCACTCTCATCGGGTGTCTGTTCGTCGAGTTCGTTGCGCTCCGGTGCGTCTTGGCCGGTGGCACGTAGAAGCGCCGCGCGCACGGACGCCAATTCCGTGGCTGCGCGCACAGCTTCAATATCACCGATCAAGGTGGATTGCTCGCGCGAGATCCGCAGTGCCATGCGGCGTTCGGCCATCGTCGCACCCAAATGCAGTTTGCGGCGTTCCATCATCTGAGCGATCGCCATCGGATCATCGATATATCGATTACCGGCTTTGGCCAGTTGCCTTTCAAAGGCCAATTGCTCCTCGCTCATCGGAGCATCGAGCAGTTCGGCGTGTTGCCAGCGCAATTCATGCCAGTCTCGGGAGCGTGGATCGCGGAAGTACACCTTGGTGATGTCGTCAGGGTTGACGTGTATCGGCCATTGCGCGCCTTTGGCGAGGTAGAGGCTGCGCTCACCACCACGGCCGCCGATGACGTTGCCGCGGTAGATGCGGTTGTTCCATTCGATACCGTAAGGGTGGATGACACGTTTGACCACCGGTAAAAATTCGAAGGCGAGCTGGGGATCCCTCGGTAGTTCGAGGTAGCCGCCGCGGGCCACGCCCGCGGCGAACTGCTCGGCTGGGCTCTTCTGCAGGCCTGCCAGATCTAAACCACCCAACCCGTCACTGCCTTTGTGGTGGTAAATCACGGCGATCCACTCACGGATAACAGCTTCGAGTTCGTCCAGGAAGAACCACGTCTCTTTCTCAGGGTCCAGGCCACGTGAATACAGATCGGGGCCCTTGTAGCCGGGCAAGCCAACCAGCAGAGCTTGACGCAATGTCCGGAAGAAGCGCTCGACCGGGCCCTTGTCGCGGCCCGTTGCCAGCCGAGCCGGCTGAATCGAGATCCCGAATCGCTTGCACACGCTGTTGAGGTGCGCACCGACGAAGATCTTTCCGTGATCGACAATCAGCGTTTCGGGCGCGATTGCCGGTGTGGCCGCGGCGATCACGCTCTTGGGATCGAGCCGCTCATGTTCGACCAGTACGGATCGCGGGACACCGTGCGGAGGCCAGACGGCTTTAGCGGGCCAGTCTTTGCCGGCCGGCGGGGGGCGGAACGTTTGGTAGAGCGCGGCTGCGGCGTCGATCGACTTTGTCGAGACGGGAGTTAGCCGCAATCCCGTGACGCATCCGGTGAACCAGTCCATCACCACCGTCAGCTGGGCGTTGACCCACTGCAACGTATTGGGATCCATGGCGTACACATCCAAGGGAGTGGTATCCATCAACATGTACTCGCCGGGCCGCGTCGGATGCAGACCGCCGTAGGATTCAGTTGGCCGAGAGGCAATGTCCCGATTCCGCTTGGCACTGTGTTCGAACGTCGGAAGCTTCTCATGTTCGAGCCGATCAAGGATGTAGTACGCAGTACGCTGTGAGGGCAGCTTGACTACTCCCGGACCGTAACGCATGTCCAGACGGGCGTTGGTGCGCCTGATCACTAAATCTTTAGTAGGAGTAGACATATCAGCGTATTCCGCCATGACTTCTAGGGCGGTCTCCTCCCACCGCGGGTCGGTGCGACTGCCCGTACCTGACTGCACGGAACGCTGCGATATCAGCCCGGCCTCCCCATCCGCCTCGTAGGCGGCCACCCATCTCTGGAAGGTTCGCGGGTGTACACCCAGTTCGGCAGCCTTGGCGCGATAGCGCATCATCTTCGGTGTTCCGGGTGCGTACGGCCAGCGCGGCTCGCCCGCAAGCGCGGCTTCAGCACTGCCAGATCGATACCCGGTGCGCACTTCTCTGATGTGAGCAGCGTGTTCAAGCGCGTCCCGACGAGCTCCTTCAGGAGCCGCCCACAACACAACACTGGCAACGTCAGCCTCGTCCCGGGGCGCCGGACCCTCATCCTCAGCGATTAACTGCGCTCGTTCGGACAACAGGACCTCTTCGACAGACAGGGCGATGACGGTTTGGCCGTCATGACTGACGGCCAGGACATTCAAATCCATTCCACGGGACTGCATTCCCACGATCCGTAAACGCTCACCCAGATACCAGAACTTTGTTCCGATTCGGACCGGAATACTTGCATTGCCCATCTTGGTACCTCCAACTCATCGGCCGGATCAAGCTCAGGGTCCCTTGTCGCACAACGCGACACATGCGGGACGCAGAAGCACACCTATACGCCGCCATTCGAGTGCGGTGCGATTCGAATCGGCGCAGGTGGCAACGCCCCCGCGGGGCCAGACGTCTGCATGCATTTCCGTAGCGTCACAAAGTAGCGCTCCGCCTCGCCCTTTTGGCGAACACATCGTTCCGCCCGAAGAGGAGTGCCGTAAAGCCGTCGGAGTACGTGGAGTACATACTCACTGCGAAGTACAGCATTATGGTCCGTTGCCAACATTCGAGGCACTAATTCTGCTGCAGCGGTGTAATTTTCGATCCCAGGATTGAGTTGATGGTGACCTTTCATCTTGATACCTCCAATAGCGTCGACCGATCCAGGGATTGCCGCGTGAGGTCGGCACAGAACTCTTGACGCCACAGAAGGTGCATCACTGCGCTACGAATCAAAGGTTGCGGAATCCCGTCTGAGACCCGACGCTCGGCTTCGCCGATGCTCATCCCATCAAGTTCATCTGCGTACGAGCGGATCCGCTCCAATGCCTCAGCGTTGATGAAGCACTCACGTCGATAACCCGCCAAAAATGGCTCTACTGACGTTTCCGTGGGTGTTTGACGGGCCGTCCTGGCAGTGAGGGGCGGTGGCCGCCGAGGGCGAGCATG
>NZ_LZJD01000160.1:0-32027 GCF_001666875.1 Mycobacterium sp. E802 | reverse complement strand
GCCATCGAGCCGATCGGACCGCCGCCGGGAGCCCCCGTCATGCCCGGCGAGCCGGGCGTTCCGCCTCCCCCGCCGCCGCCACTACGGCTGGCCTTGTTGACCTTGGCCGTGGCGTAACGCAAAGACGGACCGATCTCGTCGACCTCGACCTCGACCACAGTGCGCTTCTCACCCTCACGGGTTTCGAAGGAACGCTGCTTGAGCCGGCCGGTGACGATCACCCGCGAACCCCGCACGAGGCTCTCGGCCACGTTCTCGGCCGCCTCCCGCCAGATGTTGCACCGCAGGAACAGCGCCTCGCCGTCCTTCCACTCCCCGCTCTGACGGTCGAACATGCGCGGCGTGGAGGCCACGGTGAAGTTGGCCACGGCCGCGCCGGACGGAGTGAAGCGCAGTTCCGGGTCGGCGGTCAGGTTTCCGACAACTGTGATGGTGGTGTCACCAGCCACGAGATCCTCCTGGGATAGGCATGTCCGTTTGCGCGAAGCCTACGTAGCTGCGCCGACGACTGACGGCCTTTAGTGCTTGTCGGTCCGCATCACCTTGGTCCGCAGCACGGACTCGTTCAGGTTGAGCTGACGGTCGAGCTCGGACACGGTGGCCGGTTCAGCCTTGACGTCGACGACGGCGTAGATGCCCTCGGCGTGCTTGGCGATCTCGTAGGCCAGCCGGCGTCGGCCCCAGATGTCGACCTTCTCGACAGTCCCGCCATCCTTGCGTACGACGTTCAAGAACGTCTCCAGGGACGGAGCTACGGTGCGCTCGTCAAGTGTGGGGTCGAGAATGACCATGATTTCGTATGGACGCATTAGAACCTCATCACCTCCTATGGTCGTGTACGGCCACGGCGGATTCCGTGGCAGGAGGGTCGCCTGCGTCGGCAACCGGCCCAGGCTACCCGAAACAGCCCTGATCTGCGAAATCCGTATATATGGTGAGCCAGTCATCTTCGACGATCGGGGGAACTTGTGACGTATCCCAACGGGCCCTACGGTCAGGGGTTCGGAGAACCGCCCGGCTACGCACAACAGCCGGGTGTTCCACAGCAACCCGGTTACCCGCAACAACCCGGGTATCCGCAACAGCCGGGCTTTGCGCCGCCGTCGGCCAGCTATCCGCAGCAACCCGGGTATCCACCACCGTCCGGTTATCCCGGGGCGTACCCGCCGCCGGGCATGCCGCCCATGCCTGCCGCATCGCCGAGCGGTGCCACCGGCATCACCGCGGCCGTGCTGGCCGCGCTCGGCGCCCTGTCGAATCTGGCCGGCGGCACCATCGGCCTGTTCGCCTTGGCCGTGATCAGCAACGACAATTCCCTCGACGGCGCCGAGCTCTCGGGCGGGATGAAGGGACTGTTGGCATTTGTGCTTGTGCTGGGGACCGTCGCCGGACTCCTACTGCTGGCCGGGACCGTGACGTTGTTGCTGCGCAAGATGATCGGCCGTTGGCTCGTGGTCGCGGGATGCGGCGTCACCATCGTGTCCGACCTCATCATCCTCGGGATCGGTCGCGCGGCGGCAGAGCAAGTGCCCTACACCGGAGGCGGCGGCGTGTCCTCTCTGCTGGGTCTGGCCTTTCCGGTCCTGACAATCGTTCTGGCGTTGCTGCCGTCGACAACGGCCTGGATCCGGGCGAAACAGAATCTCGTTGTACCCCAGCCCTATCCGCCGTATCAGGGATGGGCCTGACGCTCGTGACCTCTCTGCACGGACCCGACGGCACGGAAACCTCTGACGTCTCGGAACCTGCGTCCGACGTCGCCCCGAACGCAGTCACGGCGATCGTCACCGCTGTCCTAGCGGTGATCGGCGGACTGTTGACCCTCGGCAACGGCATTCTCGGGCTGTCCGGGCTTTCCGCGCTCGTGACCGACGCGGGTCTGCGGTCCCTGGCGTTGCGATCCCCGGGGGTCCTGACTATGACCGTCCTCGCGACGCTGCTCAGTGTCGTCTGCGGAGTCCTCCTCCTGGCCGGCGCGCTGGCGCTGGTGCGACGCAAGGTGATCGGCCGCCGACTCATCGTCATCGGCAGTGCATTGATCATCGTGGGCAGCCTGGTCAGTCTCTGGATCAATGTCGCGACGACCGGCAGCTACGCAGCTCCCGGGTCGAGCGGACTGGCGGTCCTGAGCTTCGCCCTGCCGATCGTCACGATCGTGTTGGCCGTGCTGCCGACGACGACCGCGTGGATTCGGCGAAACCCGTGACGTATCCCAAGACGATGCTTTAACGCCGATTTCCACCTGAGGGTCGGGCCACGGCGGTCACTGCAACCCTGCTGCAGAAATCGGTGCGCCCGGCGCCTGCAAGCTCAGCCGCCACGCCGTTCGGCCAGATCCAACTCCGGCTCCCGGTCCGGCGCAGGCTCGATCCGCACCCGGCCCGCCGACGGCCGCAGCCAGTCCGGCAGCCAGCGCGGCGGGGTGTCGGGGGCCCGGTCGAACACGCCGCCGGTCGGGTCGTCGATGCGGCCGCCGTAGCGGACCAGATCCAGTTCCGGACGGTAGATCTGTCGGATCACCAACGCGCACAACACGATCACCGCGATATCGCGCAGCAGCACGGTGATGGTGAACCACTGCTCGGGTAGACCCTTGTTGGACTCGCCGTACAGATAGAGCATGCGGGGAACCCAGACCAGGGCGTCAATCGTCATCCACGCCAGCAGAATTCGACGATGCGGCAGGGCCAGTACCGCCAGCGGCACCAGCCACAGTGAAAATTGTGGGCTCCATACCTTGTTGGTCAGCAGGAACGCCGCCACCACCAGGAACGCCAACTGCGCCAGCCGGGGCCGCTGCGTCGCGGTCAGTGCGATGTAGCCGATGGCGATACAGCACGCCGCGAACAGCACTGCGGTGACGGTGTTGAGCACCGTCGGTGGCTGCCAGAACCCTAGATCCGGATCGAACCCGCGCCAATCGGTGAACGACTTCACCACGTTGTAGAGCGAATCCATGTCGTCGCCGCGACGGGCGTTGAGCCGGAAGAACTCTGACCACCCGCGCGGGAAGAGCACCATGATCGGCAGGTTGACCACCAACCAGGTGATCACCGCGGTCACCGCGGCCTTGCCGACCTCGCGCAGCCGGCCGGTCCGTAGACCCAGCAGCACCAGCGGAACGAACAACAGCAGCGGGTAGAGCTTGGCCGCGACACCGATTCCGATCAGCGCGCCGGCCCACACCGGTCTGCGTCGTGCCCACGCCAGCATCGCCCCGGCGGCGGCCGCGGTGGCCAGCGCGTCGAAGTTGGTAAAGACCTGGAAGATCACGATCGGCGAGCCCGCCACCAGTGCGGCATCCCAGACCCGTCGCCCGGCCATCCGGGACGTCGCCCAGACCGTGGTCAACCAGGCCAGCGCCAAACCGAACGCCGCGATGTTGAAGAACATCACGACCTCGGCCACGACCGGGATCGACACCAGTTTGGTCAAAGCCGTGTAGGTCTTGGCCAGGGACATCGACACGTATTGATAGAGCCCGGTGAGCACCGGATACTCCATGTACCGGATCGCCGGGCTGCCGTCGTACTGCATGCGCGGCTTGCCGGTGGCGTCGTTCTCCACCCAGCTGGACTTGTAGGGAAACTTGCCCAGGTTCAACAACTCTGCGGTGTAGAGCGGAACCGTGTCGGAGTAGCACAGCTCGTAATAGGCCCGGTTGTTCTCCCAGTTCGCCACCCGCTGACCGGCGGTGCCGGTGCCGGTGGTCTGCAGGCAGGCGGCCTTGGAGGTATACCCGAACGCCAGGAACACGACGGCGATCAGGAACATCACCCGCAGCGGGGTCATGAATCGGGCCCGGCCGATCAGCGCGTGACGTCCGACCGGCCCACCCACGGTCTGCGACAGTGCTTCGGCCAGCCGGTCATTGCGGCTGGGGAGGTCGCGTTCGTCGGCACTCCGCCGGTCTTCTGCCGGCGGAGCCGGCGAATCCAGCCCCGTCGGCGGAGCCGGCGAGTCCAGCCCCGTCGGCGGAGCCGGCGAATCCCGGTCCGTCACGGAGGCGGCGGGGGTACCGGAACGCCCGGCTCGCCGGGCATGACGGGGGCTCCCGGCGGCGGTCCGATCGGCACGGTGGTCGGTGGGCCGATCGGGATCGTGATACCCGGGGCCACTTCGATGGTCGGCTGGATGACGGTTTCCGAGGGCATGACCGAAATCGGTGGGCCGCCCGGGGTGCCCGGCGTCGCCGGCGGTGGCGGCGGAGCTTGCGGCACACCGGCATAACCGCCGATCTCGGTCGGCTTGGGGAACGTCTCGTTGTCGGTGCCGTCCAGCGCGCCGTCCATCGTGGCTTTCCAGATGTCCGACGGCAGCCCGGATCCGTAGACCGGCGCGCCCCACTTGTTCTTCAACGGCTTGACGCCCTCGGTGGTCCCGACCCAGACGGCGGTCGACAGCGACGGGGTGTAACCGACCATCCAGGCGTCGCGGTTGTCGCCGGTGTCGCCGAGCTGGTTGGTACCGGTCTTGGCGGCCGAGGCACGCCCGCCGGCCAAGTTGTGACCCTTCGACCAGCCGGCGATCGGCTGCATCGCCGACGTCACGTTGTCGGCCACCGCCTTGTCGATGCGTTGTTCACCGTTGTCCTGCTTGGAGGCGTCGAACAGCACCTGCCCCGCGGAGTTCACCACTTTCTGCACGAAATGCGGCTTGTGGTAGACGCCCGAGGCCGCCAGGGTGGCGTAGGCCGAGGCCATGTCGATCACCCGGGACTGGTACTGCCCCAGCACCACACCGTTGTTGGGCGGGCCACCCTTGCCGTCCTCGGACAGCGTGTGCTCGACGCCGGGGAAACTCTCGGCCACACCGGCGTCGTGCGCGGCCTTGGCCACATCCTCGGGACCGTTCTCCAGTTTCAGCATCAGCCGGTAGTAGCTGGTATTCAGCGACCGCTTGAGCGCCTCGGCGATCGAGCAGGTGCCGCATCCCTCGCCCTCGACGTTGGTGATCTTGATGCCGTTGACCGTGACCGGCCCGCTGTCCACCTGATAGCCCAGGCCGATGCCCTGCTGCAGGGCCGCGACGAGGGCGAACACCTTGAACGACGACCCCGTCGGCAGCCCGGCCTGGGCGAAATCGAAGCCGTTGGCGTCCGAGCCGCCGTAATAGGCCTTGACCGCGCCGTCGTGCGGGTCGATCGACACCACCGCCGTGCGCATGTCGGCCTCTTGACCGTCCATGTATTTGGACACCGCGTCCTCGGCGGCTTCCTGGGCCTGCGGGTCGATCGTCGTGGTGATCTGCAGGCCCTCAGTGTTCAGCGTCTGCTCGCTGATGTCGAACAGGTCGAGCAGTTCCTTGGTGACCTGCCGTTCGATGAGTCCGTTCGGTCCGGTGGTCTGGTTTTCCTGGCGGGCCTGATCGGGCGGCACCGTCGGCGGGAACACCTGCCCGGCACGGTCACTGGCCGACAACGCACCCATGTCGACCATGCCGTCGAGCACCCAGTTCCACCGGTCGGCGGCCCCCTCCGGGTCCACCGCGGGATCCAGCGTCGACGGCCGCTGGATCAGTGCGGCCATCAGTGCGCCCTCGGCGACGGTGAGTTGCTCGACGGGTTTGTCGAAGTACGCCTTGGCGGCCGCGGCAATCCCGTATGACCCGCGACCGAAGTAGATCATGTTCAAATACGCCTGCAGCACAGCGTCTTTGGACCATTCGCTGGCCATCTTGGTCGAGATGACGAGCTCCTTGGCCTTGCGGATCAAACCGCCGATACCCGAACGCTCGTCTCCGACCAGGGCGTTCTTGACGTACTGCTGGGTGATCGTCGACCCGCCCTGCAGATCACCGCCGACCAGGTTGTTCTTGATCGCGCGCAGCAGGGCGGTGAACGAGAAGCCCGGGTTGGAATAGAAATCGCGGTCCTCGGCGGCCATCACCGCGTCGCGGACATGCTCGGGGATCTGGTCGATCTTGACGTCGATCCGGTTGCCTTCGGGCGGCACGATCCGGGCGATCTCGCTGCCGTCGCTGGCCAGGATGGTCGACACCTGCGCCGTCCGGATGTCGCCGGGCTGCGGAACGTCGACGATCATGTACGCCATACCGAACGTCACGAGCGGCAGCAGGATCATCGCCACGACGGCGGCGATCAGCCCACGCCGGACCAGCTTCCAGTTGATGTGGAACTGCCGAGACGGCCCCGGATTTTGTCCCGACGGACCGGACGGACCCGACGGACCGGATCCACGACCGCCGCCTCCCGGCGGCGGAGATTTCGGTGGCGGCGGTTTGGGCGGCGGGGTGCCGTCCATCGCCGCCTTGACCACATCGAGCGGGGCCGGTCGGCCGTCACGCACCGGCGGCAGTACCGCGGTCAGCCGGTCGTCGGGCGGCACCGCCGGACGAGGGCGCCCCGTGGGCCCGTTCTCACGACCCGTGGGCCCGTTGTCCCGCGCCGGGGGGCGATTCTCTCGCGTCGGCTGCGGGTTGTCCCGCGGCGGCGGAGGGTTCTTGCGCGCACCGAGGCGGTCAGCCGCATTACGGGCGTCGTTGGCTGACCGACTGTGGCGCCCTTCGCTATTCACTGGCCGTACGCGCCGACTTGCGCGTGGGTCGGGTCCCCCGTGCCTTCGGCGGCCGTGGCGCGCCCAACACATATGACTTGACCAGATGATTCCAACTGCAGGTGCGGCATACCTCCACCACATGGACTGCGAACTCGTCGTAACGAGTTGCCAACATCACTAGCTCCTCCGCGGTGCGGGCCGAACCCGAGACCGGGCCCAGATGCTCGCCGAATACCCACGACACCAGCGTGAGCTGCTCTTTACGGCAGATCGGGCACATCACCGAGCTTTGCTTGCCGTGAAACTTCGCTGCGCGCAGCAGGTAGGGGTTGGCATCACAGACCTCCGAGACGCCGGTGCGCCCCGAATAGACCTCAGCCAGCAGGGACCGCCGCCGGAGGGCGTAGTCCACCACCTGTCTCTGCAATCGCACGTTGACCAGAGTACGTCGGCCCACTGAAGAGGGAGGCGCGACCGCATCACAGCTCCTACGATCATGATCCGTGGCAACACGGCAGACCTCGACAACGCGGGCCAAGGACAGCGACCGCAACGACACCTGCAAGGTGCTCGACAACGCGCTGAGCGAAGGTCAGTTATCGATGGAGGAACACCGGCAACGCGTGGCCGCGGCCACCAACGCCACGACGCTGGGTGACCTCGCCCGCTTGGTGGAAGACCTGCAGAACTCCAATGCGCCGGTGCAGCTGCCGACGCTGGACAAGCCGCGGCGGCCCCGGATGGCCGGCGGGCAAGGGCCCGGCTGGGGTCTGCGGCTGGCGGCGGCGGTCGTGCTGGTGCTGCTCGGGATGGGCATCGGCTGGGGGCTGTACGGCAACACGTCCTCGCCGTTGAGCGTCAACTCCGATCCCGGCGCGGTGCCCGACGGCATCGAACCCGTCGTGCTGACCCCACCCAAACAGCTGCACTCGCTCAACGGCTTGACCGGGCTGTTCGACCAGATGCGGCAGCGGTTCGGCAACACCATGGGCTTCGAGCTGGACATCCACACCGACATGGCGATGTTGGACCGGCCCGATCCGCAGGACAACCGGCGCCAGCAGACCTACTACTACCGCGGCGGCTGGGGTGATCCCAGTTCGTCACCGAGTGCGCTGGACAACGATGACCGGCTGATCGACCTGGCCAAGTTCGACTTCGAGAAGACGCTGGCCGTACTGCGGGGGGCGCCGGACACCGTCGGTGTCCAACGCGCCGACGTCAAGGATGTGTGGCTGCGGGTGAGCCCGGCCGAGGATCCGTCCACCCCGGATGCGGTGACCATCGACATCCACGTCAACAGTGATTTCGGCTCCGGCCACATCGAGCTGTTCCCGGACGGCACCACCAAACAGATCTGGCGCGCCGACCGCTGACCCCGCGGTGGCCGCCCGGTCACTGACTTGTCGATGAATATATCGGCGCGATACAGTTTGGCGAGGTGTTGATTTGTCGTAGCGGTCAATGCATCGAACTGTCGAAAGGGGTGATTCTGTGCTGGAGCTAGCGATCCTCGGTCTTCTGCTCGAATCGCCGATGCATGGCTACGAGCTGCGCAAACGCCTGACGGGGTTGCTTGGCGCGTTCCGGGCCTTCTCCTACGGTTCGCTCTATCCGGCACTGCGCCGCATGCAGGCCGACGGGCTGATCGACGAGGATGCCGCGCCGCTGGGGTCGACCAAAGTGCGCCGCGGGCGTCGGGTCTACCAGCTGACGGACGCCGGCAAGCAACGCTTCGCCGAACTTGTGGCCGACACCGGTCCACAGAACTACTCCGACGACGGGTTCGGCGTTCACCTGGCCTTCTTCAACCGCACCCCGGCCGAGGCCCGGATGCGAATCCTGGAGGGGCGCCGTCGGCAGGTAGAGGAACGACGGGAAGGTCTGCGTGAAGCCGTGGCGCGGGCCAGCAGCTCGTTCGACCGCTATACCCGCCAGCTCCACCAGTTGGGGCTGGAGTCCAGTGAGCGAGAAGTGAACTGGCTCAACGAGTTGATCGCGGCTGAACGACTGGGCCAAAGCCGCCCAGAACCGCAATAACGCAGCCCGATGCCGAGCAGTACCGAATTTGAGTAAGGAGAGCGTCCATGTCTGAGCACGCAGGAGAGATCCGGGTCGCCATTGTCGGCGTCGGCAACTGCGCGGCGTCCCTGGTACAGGGTGTGCAGTACTACCAGAACGCCGACGAGAACAGCAGCGTGCCCGGCCTGATGCATGTGAAGTTCGGCCCCTACCACGTCCGTGACGTGAAGTTCGTGGCCGCGTTCGACGTGGACGCCAAGAAGGTCGGCTTCGACCTGTCCGAGGCCATCTTCGCCTCGGAGAACAACACCATCAAGATCGCCGATGTGCCGCCGACCAACGTGACGGTGCAGCGCGGCCCGACGCTGGACGGCATCGGCAAGTACTACGCCGACACCATCGAGATCTCCGACTTCGAGCCCGTCGACGTGGTCAAGGCGCTTAAGGACGCCAAGGTCGACGTGCTCGTCTCCTACCTGCCGGTGGGCTCGGAAGAGGCCGACAAGTTCTACGCCCAGTGCGCCATCGACGCCGGGGTGGCCTTCGTCAACGCGCTGCCGGTGTTCATCGCGTCGGACCCGGTGTGGGCCAAGAAGTTCGAGGACGCCGGTGTGCCGATCGTCGGCGACGACATCAAGAGCCAGGTCGGCGCGACCATCACCCACCGCGTGATGGCCAAGCTGTTCGAGGACCGCGGCGTCACGCTGGACCGCACCTACCAGCTCAACGTCGGCGGCAACATGGACTTCCTGAACATGCTGGAGCGCTCGCGCCTGGAGTCCAAGAAGGTCTCCAAGACCCAGGCCGTCACCTCCAACCTGACCGGCTCGCTGGCCGGCAAGGTCGAGGACAAGAACGTCCACATCGGCCCGTCCGACCACGTCGCCTGGCTCGACGACCGCAAGTGGGCCTACGTCCGCCTCGAGGGCCGCGCCTTCGGTGACGTGCCGCTGAACCTGGAGTACAAGCTCGAGGTGTGGGACTCGCCGAACTCGGCCGGTGTGATCATCGACGCGGTGCGCGCCGCCAAGATCGCCAAGGACCGCGGCATCGGCGGCCCCGTCGAGGCGGCCTCGGCCTATCTGATGAAGAGCCCGCCCAAGCAGATCGCCGACGACGTCGCGCGCATCCAGCTGGAGACCTTCATCGAAGGCTAGATCTCTTGCTCAGTGGGCGGCCGGGTCAAACCTGGCCGCCCACTTGGCATCTGGGGGTCGGATCACATTCTCTCGGCGTTGTGAGACTGCCCACAAGCGGGCCTGCAAACTGGATCTATTCAAGAAAACGATTACGCTGGGAGGCGCAGTAAACATCCCACAGTGACGAATAGAGGTACCCGTGGCCCTGATCAACAAGCAAATCAAGCCGTTCTCCGCGACCGCCTACAAGAACGGCGCGTTCATCCCCGTGTCGGACGCCGACATCTTGGGCAAGTGGGCCATTTTCTTCTTCTACCCGGCCGACTTCACCTTCGTCTGCCCGACCGAGCTCGGGGACCTGGCCGACCACTACGAGGAGCTGCAGCGCCTCGGCGTCGAGGTGTTCTCGGTGTCCACCGACACCCACTTCACCCACAAGGCGTGGCACGACTCGTCCGACACGATCGGCAAGATCCAGTACGCCATGATCGGCGACCCGACCCTGCAGATCAGCACCGACTTCGAGGTGCTCCGTGAGGACCAGGGCCTGGCCGACCGCGGCACCTTCCTGGTCGACCCCGACGGCATCGTCCAGTTCACCGAGGTGACCGCCGAGGGCATCGGCCGCAACGCCTCCGAACTGGTCCGCAAGGTCAAGGCCGCCCAGTACGTCCGCAACCACCCGGGCGAGGTCTGCCCCGCCAAGTGGGAAGAGGGCGAAGAGACCCTGGCCCCGTCGCTGGAACTCGTCGGCAAGATCTAACGCCGGCATCACTGCTGCTGACGGTGCGGGCCTGGTCCACCCGGCCCGCACCGCTCACCAGAACTGTTCCCCACCAAAATCTTTCGGGCCACCTGGGCCCAGCCAGTCCCCTCATCGATGGAGTTGATCCGCATGCTCGACACCTCACTCGCCGGCCAATTGAAGTCCCTGCTGGAGCGGCTGACCGCGCCGATCGAGCTGGTGTCCTCCCTCGATGACGGCGCCAAATCCGCCGAACTCGCCGAACTGCTCACCGAGATCGCCGCGATGTCGGACAAGATCACCTATTCGCGCGCCGACGACGACACCCGGCGGCCGTCGTTCGCCATCCGCCGCACCGGCACCGATGTCGAGGTCCGGTTCGCCGGCATCCCGCTGGGCCACGAGTTCTCCTCACTGGCCCTGGCGCTGCTGCAGGTCGGCGGATACCCGTCGAAGGAAGCCCCCGAACTGCTCGAGCAGGTGCGGGCCCTCGACGTCGACCTGCATTTCGAGACCTATTTCTCGCTGTCGTGCCAGAACTGCCCCGACGTGGTGCAGGCCCTGAACCTGATGGCGATCCTCAACCCCCGCATCAGCCATGTCGCCATCGACGGCGCGCTGTTCAAGGACGAGGTCGAACAGCGCAAGGTGCTGGCCGTGCCCACCGTCTTCCTCAACGGTGAGCTGTTCGACTCGGGCCGCATGACGCTGGAACAGATCATCGGCAAGGTCGACGTCGGCGCCGCGCAGCGCACCGCCGAAGCGATCACCGAGAAGGACCCCTTCGACGTGCTGGTGGTCGGCGGCGGACCCGCGGGGGCCGCGGCCGCAATCTACGCCGCCCGCAAGGGAATTCGCACCGGCGTGGTCGCCGAGCGGTTCGGCGGTCAGGTGCTCGACACGATGGCGATCGAGAACTACATCTCCGTCCCGCACACCGAGGGACCGAAGTACGCCGCGGCGCTGGAGGCCCACGTCGGCGAGTACGACGTCGACGTGATGAACACCCAGCGCGGCGCGAAGCTGCTGCCCGCGATCGACGAGGGCGGGCTCATCGAGATCTCGTTGGAAAGCGGTGCCTCGCTGACCGCGCGCACCCTCATCCTGGCCACCGGCGCCCGCTGGCGCGCGATGGACGTGCCGGGTGAGGCCGAGTACCGCAACAAGGGCGTCACCTACTGCCCGCACTGCGACGGACCGCTGTTCAAGGGCAAGCGTGTCGCCGTCATCGGCGGCGGCAACTCCGGCGTGGAAGCCGCGATCGACCTGGCCGGCGTCGTCTCCCACGTGACGCTGATCGAATTCGATTCGGTGCTGCGCGCCGACGAGGTGCTGCAGCGCAAGCTGCGCAGCCTGCCCAACGTCGACATCCTGCTGAGCACGCTGACCACCGAGGTCCTCGGTGACGGCGCCCAGGTGACCGGCCTGACCTACCAGGACCGCACCACCGGCGAGTCGCACAACCTCGAGCTGCAGGGCGTCTTCGTCCAGATCGGTCTACTGCCCAACACCGAGTGGCTCGAGGGCAGCGTCGAGCTGTCCAAGCGCGGCGAGATCGTCATCGACGAGCGCGGCCAGACGTCGGTCCCCGGCGTGTTCGCCGCCGGCGACTGCACGACGGTGCCGTTCAAGCAGATCGTCATCGCCGCCGGAGCCGGTGCGACGGCAGCGCTGTCCGCGTTCGATCACCTGATCCGGACCACCGCCCCGGTCGGCAGCTGAGGGCGGCCCGGCTCCGGAGTAATGTCCGCAGACGTGGCCCCGGAGATTTCTGACGAGGAACTGCTGAACCTCGACGAGTTCGCGTTGCTGCCCGAGAACGCCGAGCAGATCGGCGCCAATGGACCGCTGCCGACGGTGTCGCGGATCGAACAGGGTCCGATCAGCATGCTGAAGTGGGGCACCGCGGCACCCGAGGTGGTGTTCCTGCACGGCGGTGGGCAGAACGCCCACACCTGGGACACCGTGATCCTCGGGCTCGGGGTGCCCGCGCTGGCCATCGACCTGCCCGGCCACGGCCGCTCAGCATGGCGCGAGGACGGCGACTACGGCCCGAAACTCAACGCCGCCACCCTCATTCCCGTCCTGCACGCGCACGCCCCGGCGCCGCGACTGGTGGTCGGCATGTCGCTGGGCGGGTTGACCGCGCTGCGCATCGCGGCCACCGAACCCCGCCTGGTTCCCGAGCTCGCCCTCGTCGACGTCACCCCGTCGGCACCCGAACGCCACACCGAGATGACGAAGGCGCAGATGGGCACCGTCGCCCTGGTCCAGGAGAACCGCACCTTCCCGACATTTGCCGCCATGCTGGGGGCCACCGTCGCCGCCGCCCCGCATCGGGACCCGAACTCGTTGCGACGCGGGGTATTCCACAATTCCAAGCAACTCGACGACGGCACCTGGACCTGGCGCTACGACTCCTTCCGCAAGGGCGACGGGTTTGACGGCCTGTGGGACGACGTCCCGTCGATCACCATGCCCACCACCCTGATTCGCGGCGCCAACTCGTTCTTCGTCAACGACGAGGACGCCGAGACATTCGCACATAGCGCACCGGGATTCCGGCGCACCCACGTCGTCGCCGACTCCGGGCATTCGGTGCAAGGTGATCAACCGGCCAAGCTGGTGCAGATTTTGCGCAGCCTGCTGCAGCGCGAAGTAGGCTCGGAAAAGTGAGCCATCCCATCCGCATCGGCGTGCAACTACAGCCACAGCACTCCCCCGTCTACCGCCACATCCGCGACGCGGTGCGCCGCTGCGAGGACATCGGCGTCGACATCGCCTTCAACTGGGACCACTTCTTCCCGCTCTACGGCGATCCGGACGGCGCGCACTACGAATGCTGGACGATGCTGGGCGCCTGGGCCGAGCAGACGTCGCGGATCGAGATCGGGGCGCTGGTCAGCTGCAACTCCTACCGCAACCCCGAGCTGCTGGCCGACATGGCCCGCACCGTCGACCACATCTCCGACGGCCGCCTCATCCTGGGCATCGGAAGTGGTTGGAAGCAAAAGGATTACGACGAGTACGGGTATGAGTTCGGCACCGCAGGCAGCCGGCTGGACGACCTGGCGCAGGCGCTGCCCCGGATCGAGGCCCGGCTGGCGAAGCTCAACCCGGCGCCCACCCGCGAGATCCCGATCCTGATCGGCGGCCAGGGTGAACGCAAGACCCTGCGCCTGGTGGCCGAGCACGCCCACATCTGGCACGCATTCGTCGACCGCAACACCTACCCGGGCAAAGCCGAGGTACTCGCCGAACACTGCGCCGCGACCGGTCGCGATCCGTCCACCGTGCAGCGCTCGGCGGGTGTGCAGGAATCCGGCGGCATCGAGGCCATGCTCGCCGAGGCCGACGCGCTGGCCGATCTGGGGGTCAGCATCCTGACCGTCGGCGTCAACGGACCCGACTATGACCTGACCGCCGCGGAGGCGTTGTGCCGCTGGCGCGACGGCCGTCTGGCAAAGGCCGGCGAATAAGCTGCCACACTGACATCACGAATTCGGCGGGCGCATGAGAAACTGGCGCAACGCCAACGCACCGGGGGGGTGCAGCCCAACCATGGGGGAGCTACGACAGGGTGCCCAAGAACTACGGGGTCAAGGAGAAAGACCAGGTTGTCACGCACATCATCAATTTGGTGATGACGGGCAAGCTGCGCTCCGGTGACCGTATCGACCGCAACGAGATCGTCCGCGACCTGGGACTGAGCCGCGTCCCGATCCAGGAAGCAGTGGTGCAGCTCGAGCACGACGGCATCCTCTCGACGCGATATCACCGCGGCGCGTTCGTCTCCAGATTCGACGAGGCCACCGTGGCCGAGCATCACGAGCTGTACGGCATCCTCAACGGCATCGCCTCGGCGCGGTGTGCCGCCAGCCCCACGCCCCGAATTTTGGCATTCCTAGACGATTCCTTGCGCGCGCTGCGCGCAGCGAAGGACACCAAGGCCTTCCAGGAGGCCTGCTGGACGTTCCGTGACGCGATCAACGCCGAATACGCCGGACCCCGCCTACAGGCCACCATCCGCGCCGGCAAGAGCTTTGCCCCCTCGGAGTTCTGGAGCAGCTATCCGAAGGCCAAGGCGGAGTTTCTCGCCGGCTACGAGGCGGAGATCGCCGCGATCCACGCACGTGATCCCGACGGCGCCCGCAAGGCCTGCACCGAACGGGCCGAGCTGATGGCGCAGATCATGATCGGCGAGCTCACCCGGCGCGGAGTGTTCGGCGACTTGCGGTCCCCATGAGCGGAATCGCTCAACACCGGACCCTCGCCCACTAGGTTGCATCAGATGGACATCAGACGATCAGCCGCGCTGCTGACCACGGTCCTGATGTTGCTCGGACTGGTGTGGGCAGCACCGGCCGCAGCAGACGTCGACCAGTGCGCACCCCCCGGCGTCGACAGCGCCAGCGCATTGCCCACCAACCTGGCCGCCGCGGCCACGGGTCCGGGCGCCGACAAGTACACCACCCCCAACGTGGTGCCCCTGGACGCCATCCGGGCCGACACCCTCGGCCTGGGCACCCCCGGTGTGCTCACCGTCGGCACACTGTCGGACGCGCCGCCCAGCATCTGCATCAACTCGGCCGGACAGTTCACCGGCTTCGACAACGAGCTTCTCCGCGCCATCGCCGACAAGCTGGGCCTGCGGATCAACTTCGTCGGCACCGACTTCTCAGGGCTGTTGGCGCAGACCGCATCTCGCCGGTTCGACGTGGCATCCTCGTCGATCACCACCACCGATGCCCGACGCCGCACGGTCGGCTTCACCAACGGCTACGACTTCGGGTATTTCTCGCTGGTGGTGCCGACCGGCTCACCGATCACCGGCTTCGGCCGGCTCGCCGCCGGTCAGCGCATCGGCGTGGTGCAGGGCACCGTGCAGGAGGCCTACGTCATCGACACGCTGGGTCTGCAGCCGGTCAAGTTCCCCGACTACAACACCGTCTACGCCAGCCTCAAGACGCGTCAGATCGACGCCTGGGTGGCCCCTTCCCAGCAGGCCTCCGGCACGGTGCAGCCCGGCGACCCGGCCCAGATCATCGAAAACACCTTCAGCCTGGACAATTTCGTGGCGTGGGCGGTGGCCAAGGAGAACCGGCCGCTGATCGATGCGCTCAACTCCGGCCTGGACGCGATCATCGCCGACGGCACCTGGGCCAGGCTGTACTCCGACTGGGTACCGCGGGCCCTGCCACCCGGTTGGAAACCCGGCTCGAAGGCCGCCCCGGTTCCCCAGCTACCGGACTTCGCGGCGATCGCCGCCGCCCACGAGACACCGGTCGGCAGCGGACCGGCAGCACCGAAATCGACACTGGCACAACTGGCGGCCTCATTCCTGGACTGGGATCTCTACCGGCAGGCGATCCCCGACCTGCTGCGCACCGGCCTGCCCAACACGCTCATCCTGACCGTGTGCGCCAGCGTCATCGGCCTGGTCCTGGGCATGGCCCTGGCGGTGGCCGGCATCTCCCGGTCACGCTGGCTGCGCTGGCCGGCGCGGGTGTACACCGACATCTTCCGCGGCCTGCCCGAAGTGGTGATCATCCTGTTGATCGGCCTCGGCGTCGGGCCCGTGGTCGGATCGCTCACCGGAAACAGCCCGTACCCGTTGGGAATCGCCGCGCTCGGGCTGATGGCCGCCGCCTACGTCGGCGAGATCTTCCGCTCCGGCATCCAGAGCGTGGAGCCCGGACAACTGGAAGCCTCACGCGCCCTTGGCTTCAGCTATACCTCGTCGATGCGGCTGGTCGTGGTTCCCCAGGGTGTGCGCCGTGTTCTTCCCGCACTGATGAACCAGTTCATCTCACTACTGAAGGCGTCGTCGCTGGTGTATTTCCTGGGCCTGGTGGCCAGTCAGCGCGAACTATTCCAGGTGGGCCGAGATCTCAACGCGCAGACGGGAAATCTGTCGCCGCTGGTGGCCGCGGGTCTGTTCTACCTGCTGCTGACCATCCCGCTGACCCATCTGGTGAATTTCGTCGACAACCGGCTGCGCAAGGGCCGTCCGCCGGTCGAAGAGGATCCGCTGCCCCCGGCCACCACCCAGGAGATGATCTGATGTCGGCACCGCAGCCGGTCGCGCTGGCCGCCAAGGACATTCATCTGGCCTTCGGACCCAACCCGGTGCTGCGCGGGGTGGACCTCGATGTTCCGGCCGGCACCACAACCGCCGTCATCGGGCCGTCCGGCTCCGGTAAGTCGACGCTGTTGCGTACCCTCAACCGGCTCTACGAGCCGGACCGCGGCGACATCCTGCTCGACGGACGCTCGGTGCTCAACGACAATCCCGACCAGCTGCGCCAGCGCATCGGGATGGTCTTCCAGCAATTCAACCTGTTTCCGCACCGCAGCGTGCTCGACAACGTCACCCTCGGCCCGCGCAAACTCAAAGGGCTCAGCGCCGAGGCTGCCCGCGAGCTGGGGCTGGCCCAACTGGACCGAGTGGGTCTGCGGCACAAGGCCGAGGTGCGCCCTGCCACGCTGTCCGGCGGCCAGCAGCAGCGGGTGGCGATCGCCCGGGCACTCGCGATGGCGCCCCAGGTGATGTTCTTCGACGAGGCCACCTCAGCGCTGGATCCCGAACTGGTGAAGGGGATTCTGGAGTTGATCGCCGACCTGGCCGGCGAGGGCATGACGATCCTGGCGGTCACCCACGAGATGGGCTTCGCCCGCTCCACCGCGGACTCGGTGGTGTTCATGGACCACGGCAAGGTCGTCGAGTCCGGCACACCGGAGGCGATCTTCGAATCCGCCGAGACGGATCGGTTGCGCCGCTTCCTGTCCCAGGTGCTCTGAGCCCCGTGAAACCCACATTCCAAACCACACAAGCTGACAACGTGGCAGCGTCAGACAGGTTAGACTAGCGAATTATGGTAGAGCCCGATTCGCAGGTCACAGAGCTGGCCGGGGAGCTGCAGCGCGTCCTCTCGAAGGTGTTCTCGGTGCTGCGTCGTGGCGACACCAACAAGGGCACGGCCGGAGAACTCACGCTGGCCCAGCTCTCGATCCTGCTGACGCTGCTGGACCAGGGCCCGATCCGCATGACGGAGCTGGCTGCCCGCGAACGCGTGCGCACCCCCACCACCACCGTGGCGATCCGCCGACTGGAGAAACTGGGTCTGGTCAAACGCTCCCGCGACCCTTCTGACTTGCGCGCCGTCCTCGTGGAGGTGACCCCGCGCGGCCTCGTGCAGCACCGCGAATCGCTGGCCGCCCGCCGCGCCGACCTTGCCGACCGGCTGGCCAACCTGAGCACCGAGGACCTGGAGACCCTGGCCAAGGCGCTGGCTCCGCTGGAGCGGTTGGCCGTCCAAAACGAACCGGCGCAGCCCGCCCACGCCAAGTCGGAGTAACGGGCTCCCGGGCTCAACTCGGGCTCAGCCCAGCCAGTCCAACACCGCCGCCGCGGTCCACGACTGCTGCATACTTCCCAGCGGCTCGCCGGTGAACGGCTCGTAGTATTCGGCGAACGTCCCGTCGCTGGCCTGCCGCAAGCCCTCCCGGCGCAGCGCCGAGGCCCGCTCGGCCCAGCCGCGTCGGGCAAAGCACCACGAGAACAGCCACGTCATCACCGGCCACACCGGGCCGCGCCAGTATTCACGCGACCGGAAATCGCGCGACACCGGTGACGTCGACGGAATCAGCGCGTACTTCAGGTCCGGGTGCCCGCAGAACCGCGGGCCCTCGAGCAGGCGCAACAGCGCACGTTCCCGCTCGTGTGGCAACCCGCCGCACAGCAGCGGCGCGAACTGCGCGACGGTCTCGGTGGCCACCCACTTCTTCGCGCGGACGTCGTAATCCCTTGCCGCACCGCTACGTTCATCGCTCGTCTCGACGACCCCGACCCGGAAGCGCTCGGCCCACCCGTAGAGATCGCGGACATCGGCATGCGGGCGCTTGTAGTCCTCACCGATCTCGGCCAACACCTGGCAGGCCACCGAGAACACCGCCGAGACGAACACGTCCTCGACCGCGAAGCTCATCACCTTGGGCAGCAGATCGTCGTCGTAGCGAACGGATTTCATCTCCTCGAGCAGCCACAGGTACCGGTCGTACTCCAGATCACTCGGCCGCTGCGAGGCATCGGTGATGATCGTGTTGTCCGCACGCTGGTATTCCGGCACGGCGCCGGGAACCACGTTGGCGTACGCGCTGTCCCAGCGCGGCGAGTTGTCCATGCCGGACTCCCAGCCGTGGTACAGCGTGATGCGGCCGCGCCCGTCCTGGTCGCGCATCTCGGCCAACCAGCGATGCCACCGCACCAGATCCGACCACCGGCGGTCCAGGAAACTGGCCGCCACCGCGCGAGTGGACCGGCCCCGGGTGCGGGCGTGGTCGAGGATGCGCTGCACCGCGATCGCATGCACGGGCGGCTGGGTGATGCCCGAGGTGTGCCGGGCGCGTGGCGCGTTGTCCGCCAGCGCCGAGGTGGCCCACCGCGCCGGGCCGGGAAAGTAGCCGTCGACACCGTTGGCAAACACGATGTGCGGAATCATGCCGTTGCGCCACTGCGCCGAGAGCAGGGTGTCGAGCTCCACCACGGCCCGCTCCACGCTCAGCGGAGCCAGGCCGATCGCCACGAACGCCGCATCCCAACTCCACATGTGCGGATACAGCAGTGGCGCGGCGGTGGTCATCACCCCCAGGTCGTTGCCGCGCAGCAGGTAGGCGGCCCGCGCGGCGAGCTGGGTGGGAGCGAAGCTGGGATCCGGTGGCATCCCTACCATGATGCGACGCCACGGCCCGGTCCGCAGGCCGGCCCCGTCGCTTTCGCCGTCACAGTAACGTTGCAGTCGTGCCGACTGCATTGATCACCGGAGCCGCCGGCGGCATCGGTTCGGCGATCGCCGACGCCCTTGCGCCCACCCACACGCTGCTGTTGGCGGGCCGCCCGTCCGCGCGCCTGGATGCCCTGGCCGAACGGTTGGGTGCCCCGACCTGGCCGCTGGATCTGACCGACCCCGATTCGATCGAATCGGCCACCGAGGTGCTCGCCGAGCTCGATGTGCTGGTGCACAACGCCGGTGTGCTGTACCCCGGCAGCGTCTCGGAGTCGATTGCCGAACAGTGGCGGGCGACCTTCGAGGTCAACGTGACCGGCGCGGTGGCGCTTACCCTGGCCCTGCTGCCGGCCCTGCGCGCCGCACGCGGACACGTGGTGTTCATCAATTCCGGTGCCGGGCAGAAGGTTTCGGCCGGAATGGCGTCGTACTCGGCCAGCAAGTTCGCGTTGCGCGCCTTCGCCGACTCACTGCGGGCCGACGAGCCGTCGCTGCGGGTCACGTCGATCTTCCCCGGACGGGTCGACACCGAGATGCAACGCGACCTGGTGGCCTACGAAGAGGGCCAGTACGACCCGGCCAAATTCCTCAAGCCCGAGACCGTCGCCGGGCTGGTAGCCACCGCCGTCACCACCCCACCCGACGGGCATGTCCACGAGATCGTGGTCCGCCCCGGGTGATTTGTGCACCTCCCGTAACGGTCAGCGTTACCGGAGGTGCACAAATCACTAGACGACGAGGTTGACCAGCCGGCCCGGGACGACGATGACCTTCTTCGGGGTGGCGCCGTCGAGGAAGGCCTGCACCTTCTCGTCGGCCAGCGCGGCGGCCTCGAGTGCCGCCTTGTCTGCGTCGGCCGGCACGGTGATCTTGCCGCGCACCTTGCCGTTGACCTGAACCGGGAACTCGATGGTGTCGTCCACCAGATACTGCGGGTCGGCCACCGGGAACGGCCCGTGCGCCAGTGACGCGTCGTGGCCCAGCCGCTTCCACAACTCCTCGGCCAGGTGCGGCGCCAACGGGGCGACCATCAGCACCAGCGGCTCGATTGCGGCGCGGGCCGACACCCCTTCCTTGGTCAGGTGGTTGGTGTACTCGATCAGCTTGGCCGCGGCGGTGTTGTTGCGAAGTGCCGCATAGTCTTCAGCCACCCCCGCAATGGTGCGATGCAGGATCTTGAGGGTGTCGGTGTCGAGCGCCTCGTGCTCGTTGACGTTGGTCGCTCCGGTTTCTTCGGAGACCACCAAACGCCACACCCGCTGCAGGAACCGGTGCGCCCCGACGACATCCTTGGTGGCCCAGGGCCGCGACGCCTCCAGCGGCCCCATCGACATCTCGTAGACCCGGAGGGTGTCCGCGCCGTAGGCATCGCAGATCTCGTCCGGTGAGACCGAGTTCTTCAAGCTCTTGCCGATCTTGCCGAACTCCTGCTTGACCTCTATCTCACCGTCAGGACCGGGCCAGAAGAACTTGCCGTCGCGCTCGACGACCTCGGCCGCAGGCACGTAGCTGCCCCGGGAGTCGGTGTAGGCGAACGCCTGGATGTAACCCTGGTTGACCAGACGCCGGTACGGCTCCTTCGAGCTGACATGGCCGAGGTCGAAAAGCACCTTGTGCCAGAACCGGGAGTACAGCAGGTGCAGCACCGCATGCTCGACACCGCCGACGTAGAGATCGACACCGCCCGGATCGTCCGGCCCGTGCTCGGCCGGCCGCGGACCCATCCAGTACGCCTCGTTCTCCTTGGCGCACAACTCTTCTGAGTTGTGTGGATCGGTGTAGCGCAGCTCATACCAGGAGCTGCCGGCCCACTGCGGCATCACGTTGGTGTCGCGGGTGTAGGTCTGCAGCCCGTCGCCGAGATCCAGCTCGACATGCACCCACTCGGTGGCCTTACCCAACGGCGGGGAGGGCTCACTGTCGGCGTCATCCGGGTCGAACGACACCGGCGAATAGTCGGGGATATCCGGAAGTTCCACCGGCAGAGCCGATTCCGGCAGGGCATGAGCGCGGCCGTCGGCGTCGTAGACGATCGGGAACGGCTCACCCCAGTACCGCTGCCGGGCGAACAGCCAATCGCGAAGCTTGTACTCGATCCGGGCCCGGCCGCGTCCGTCGGCCTCCAGGCATTCGATGACCGCGGCCTTGGCCTCGGCCACCGACAGCCCGTTGAGGTAGCCGGAATTGACCATGGTGCCGTCACCGTTGTAGGCCGCCTCGGTGATGTCGCCGCCGGCGACCACCTCGACGATGGGCAGGCCGAACTCGGTCGCGAAGTCCCAGTCGCGCTGGTCGCCACCCGGCACCGCCATGATGGCGCCGGTGCCGTAACCGGCCAGCACGTAATCGGCGATGAAGACCGGAACCTGCTCGCCGTTCACCGGATTGGTGGCGTAAGCGCCCAGGAACACCCCGGTCTTGGTCTTGTTCTCCTGGCGCTCCAGATCCGACTTGGCCGCGATGCCGGCCCGGTAGGCGGCCACGGCTTCACCCGGGGTCGCCGCACCGAAGGTCCACCGCGAATCGGTGCCGCCGGGCCAGGCGTCGGCCACCAGCGCATCCACGAGATTGTGTTCGGGCGCCAGCACCAGGTAGGTGGCGCCGAACAAGGTGTCCGGCCGGGTGGTGAACACCTCGACATCTCCTGCGGCGGTACCGAATTCGACCGACGCGCCGGTGGAGCGGCCGATCCAGTTGCGCTGCATGGTCTTGACCTTGTCCGGCCAGTCCAGCACCTCGAGGTCGTCGAGCAGCCGGTCAGAGTAGGCGGTGATACGCATCATCCACTGCCGCAAGCGCTTCCGGAACACCGGGAAGTTGCCGCGATCGCTGCGGCCGTCGGCGGTGACTTCCTCGTTGGCCAACACGGTGCCCAGCCCCGGGCACCAGTTCACCATCGAGTCGGCGCGATACACGAGGCGGTAGCCGTCGACCACATCGGCGCGCTCGGCGGCCGACAGCTCACCCCACGTCCGGCCATCGTCGAGAGTGCGTGCGCCGGAATCGAATTCGGCGATCAACTCGGCGATCGGCCGGGCCTTGCGGGCCGCCGGGTCGAACCAGGCGTTGTAGATCTGCAGGAAGATCCACTGCGTCCACTTGTAGAAGTCGACATCGGTGGTGGCGAAGCTGCGCCGCGAATCGTGACCCAACCCCAACCGGCCCAACTGCCGGCGGAAGTTGACGATATTGGCCTCGGTACGGGTGCGCGGGTGGGTTCCGGTCTGCACGGCGTACTGCTCGGCCGGCAGACCGAACGCATCGAAGCCCAGCGCGTGCAGCACGTTGCGCCCGGTCATCCGGTAGTACCGGGCGTAGACGTCGGTCGCGATGTAACCCAGCGGGTGCCCGACGTGCAGACCCTCGCCGGAGGGGTACGGGAACATGTCCTGGACGAACATCTTGTCGGCGGGCAGCGGTGAGCCGTCCTGCGGCGCCAGCGAGCCCACCGGATTGGCCACGTTGAACGTGCCCAGCGCGTTCCACCGTTCCTGCCAGTCGCGCTCGATCTGGCCCGCCAGTTGCGTGGTGTAGCGATGCTGCGGGGCGTCCTCTTCCGGACGCGAGTTGGACGGTTCAGCGGGTTCGATCACGCCGTTCAGGGTATAAGGCCACGGTTTGGGCAGCTCACCGCCCGTCGGACCGCCCCAAGGCCACGGGTTGGTATCGGTTGCATCGCAGCACTGTCAGGGGTTGATTCCGACTCGATTGAGTTGCTGGTGGTAGGTGGTGACCCGCGGATAGTGTCGGCGCCTGGTGAAAGTCGCCTGGTGAGCGCACAGTTTGCGGAAGGAACGAGTGATGATCGAGTTGGCCCGCCGGTGGCGGGTGCTGGCAGCGGGCGCAGCCGCCGGCGTGGCCGGGGTTGTCGGTTTCGCTGGTCAGACCGCCTCAGCCGAACCCCTTCTCCCGGTTCCCAGCGTTCCCGGTCCGGTGACGGTGACCCAGACCGTCACGGTCGCCCCCGCCGCAGCGCCGGCTGCACCGGGTGCTCCGGTCAATCCGGCACCCGCGGTGGCGTCCGCGGCGCCGGTGGCCGCACCCGTCGCGGCAGCGGCAGCGGCACCCGTCCCGGTGGCGCAAACCATCAGCCCGGCCACCTCCGGCACCCTTGCCGAGTTCTTCAAGAGCAAGGGCGTGAAGATGGAGCCCCAGGTCAGCCACGACTTCAAGGCGTTGAGCATCGTGTTGCCGCTGCCCTCGGGCTGGACCAAGGTGCCCGATCCCAATGTGCCCGACGCGTTCGCCGTGATCGCCGACCGGTCCAGCACCGACCTCTACACCCCCAACGCCCAGGTGGTGGTCTACAAGCTCGTCGGCAATTTCGATCCGGCCGAAGCGATCAGCCACGGCTACGTCGACAGCCAGCAGTTGCAGAACTGGCGCACCACCGACATGGCCATGGGCGCCTTCAACGGTTTCCCGTCGGCGTTCATCGAAGGTAGCTACCTGTCCGGCAGCCAGATGCTCAATACCTCGCGCAGGCACATCCTGGCCACGGCCGGCCAGGACCACTATCTGGTGTCGTTGTCGGTGAACTACTCGGCGGCCAACCAGGGTGTTTCCGCGGCTGCCGACGCCGCGGATGCGATCGTGTCCGGCTTCAAGGTCAGCGCTCCGGCGCCGGCCCCGGCCCCGGCCCCGGCGCCAGCTACCCCGGCCGCCCCGGCTCCCGCCCCGGTTCCGGGTTTGCCGCAGCTCCTGGGCCTGCAGGGCTGACCCGCCGACACTCGGGGCGACCTCGCAACTTCGGCCGGCGCCTCGTATTGTGTGGCGCATGCTGATCGCCGCGCTGCTGTGTTTGAGCGCCGCCGTCATCGTCGGCGTGTTCGGGCTGTGGTTGTTGACCAGACCTCGCACCGGTGATCCCGTGCGCTCGGTTCTGCGGGCCGTGGCGCCCACCCAACTGGCCGCCGCGGTCATGCTGGCCGCCGGTGGCGCCGCCGCCCTGGCTGCTGCGCCTCATACCGGACTGATGGTCGTCGTGGTGTGCATCATCGGGGCCGTTGCCACCGTGGCCACGGGCTGCTGGCAGAGCGCCAAGGCCGTGGCGGTCACAGAAGCCCGGTCTCAGTCCGGTGCCGGCTGCGCCGGTTCGTGCGCCGGCTGCACGCTGTCTTGCGAGTGACGCCGAGCTAGTTGCGGCTGACGTCGATCGGGTGCGTGGCCAGCATCGCCGTCGGCAACGGTTGACGTCGCAGCACGCGGCCCCACAGGTCGATACGCGCCTCGGCCAGCACGTCAGAGGGCAAGGCCGACAGCACGATCCAATCGTCGCGTTCGATCTCGCCGTCAAGTTGGCCGATGGTCCAGCCCGAGTATCCGGCGAAGATCCGCACCCCTTCGATCACCGGGGCCAGAGTGTCCGGATCGGCGTCGAGATCGACCATCACCACCCGCCCCTGCACGTGCCGCAGCCCCGGCACCCCGTCGGCCTGCATGCCGACCCGCAGCGTCGCCAGGCACAGCGCCGAGTCGCGCTTGACCGGACCGCCGATGAACATGGTCTTCGGTTTGGCGGTGAGCTTGGCCCACTGCGGCAGCACGTTGTAGACCGCGGTCTCACTGGGCCGGTTGAGCACCACACCGAGTGTTCCGCCGGCGTTGTGTTCGACGATGTAGATGACGCTGCGCCGGAACGTCGGCTCCAGCAGATCGGTGTTGGCCAGCAACAGCGTGCCCGGCCGCACCCGCTGCGCCGCAGGCGCGATGAAATCCTCCGGGTCTTCTGACTGCGCCACGCCTACATCATGGCACCGCGATTGCCGTGACGTGGAGAACAAGCGCGGGCGCGGTGAGATTTCGGCGGCGGTTTGGATGTCGCGGGAGCTTTGTACTGTGGATCGGGTGGTTCATGCTCGCGCGCTCGGCGCCCTCTGGCACTCGCTGCGCGGCATGACCGAATTCCGCCGGCTCCTGGAGTTACGCGCGGTCAGCCAGTTCGGCGACGGGCTGTTCCAGGCCGGCTTGGCCGGGGCGATCCTGTTCAACCCGGAACGCCAGGCCGAGCCGTGGCAGATCGCCGCGGCGTTCGCGGTGATGTTCCTGCCCTACTCGGTGCTCGGCCCGTTCGCCGGAGCGCTGCTGGACCGATGGGACCGGCGCCTGGTGCTCGTCGGCGCGAACCTCGGCCGGCTGCTGCTGGTGCTCTTGGTGGGGCTCCTGTTGACCGTGGGCGCCGACGACGTGCCGATCCTGTGCGGGGCCTTGATCGTCAACGGGTTGACCAGGTTTGTCTCGTCGGGTCTTTCGGCCTCGCTCCCCGATGTGGTGCCCCGCGACCAGGTGGTCACGATGAACTCGGTGGCCACCGCGATCGGCGCGGTCGCGGCCTTCCTCGGCGCGGACTTCATGCTGCTGCCGCGCAAGCTGTTCGGTGCCGACGACACGGGTGCGGCCGTGGTGATGTTCATCGTGGCGCTGCCGGTGGCGTTGGCCCTGTGGTTGTCGGTGCGCTTCGGGCCGCACGTGCTGGGTCCGCACGAGAGCAAACGCGCCATCCACGGCTCGGTGGCGTATGCGGTGTCGACGGGATGGGTGCATGGGGCCCGCACCGTGCTGGCCGTCCGCCCGGTCGCCGGTACCTTGGCCGGGCTGGCCGCCCATCGGATGGCGTTCGGCATCAACTCGCTGCTGGTGCTGGTCATCGTGCGGCACACCGACGATCCCGACGTGACCGGTCTCGGGTTGGGCACCGCGGTGCTGTTCGTGGTGGCCGGCGGCATCGGACAGTTCGCCGCCACCGTGGCCGCCCCGGCGGTGATCGGCCGGTTCGGGCGATACCGGACGGCCAACGGTGCCCTGGGTGTCGCGGTGGTGGTGCAACTGCTGGCGATCGGGTTGCACATCCCGGTGATGCTGACGTGCGGTCTTCTGCTCGGTGCCGCCGGGCAGCTGGTGAAGCTGTGCGCGGATTCGGCCATGCAGATCGACGTCGACGACGCGCTGCGCGGTCACGTCTTCACCGTGCAGGACGCGCTGTTCTGGATGTCGTTCGTGTTGGCCATCGCGGCCGCGGCCGCGGTGATCCCCGCCGACGGGCACTCCCCCGGCCTGGTCGCGGCCGGCGCGGCAGCGTATCTGGCCGGCCTCGGCGTGCACGCCGCGGTGGCGTCGCCGAAGCCGCACACGCCGCCGGTCTAGGCTGACCGCCATGGTGAGCGCCGCGGCAGTCGTGGCCGACTTGTCCGCCGAGAGCGACGAACTCGACGCGTTGGTGGCCGATCTGCCGCCCGAACGGTGGGCCGCCCCCACCCCGGCCGAGGGCTGGACCATCGCCCATCAGATCGCCCACCTGTGGTGGACCGACCGGGTGTCGGTCATCGCGATCACCGATGGCCCGGGCTTCGACGCCGTTCTCGCCGAGGCCATGCAGAACCCGACGGGATTCGTCGACGCCGCAGCCGAGGAACTCGCCCTGACGCCACCGGAACAACTGCTGGCCGATTGGCGCGCCACCCGCGCCCGGTTGCACACCGAATTGCTGAACGTGGCCGAGGGCCGCAAGCTGCCCTGGTTCGGACCCCCGATGAGCGCGACGTCGATGGCGACGGCCCGCATGATGGAGACCTGGGCGCACGGACTCGACGTGGCCGACGCCCTCGGAGTACGTCGACCGGCCACCGCACGGCTGCGTTCAATTGCCCATATCGGTGTGCGCACAAGGGATTTCGCGTTCACGGTGCATGGGTTGACGCCGCCGGCCGAGCCGTTCCGAGTCGAGTTGAGCGCGCCGGACGGCTCGCTGTGGGAGTGGGGGCCGGCCGACGCCGCGCAGCGGGTGACGGGTGCGGCCGAAGACTTCTGCATGCTGGTGACCCAGCGCCGGGCTCCTGCGGATCTGGATGTGCGAGCCGAAGGCGACGACGCCGTCAAGTGGTTGACGATCGCGCAGGCCTTCGCCGGGCCACCGGGAGCCGGCCGGGGCTGAGCGCTCACTCGTCAGCCGCGAGCGACCGCAACTGCACACGATTTACGGCGTGTCGGCGTACAGACACGCGCGCTCGCGGGGCAAGGCTAAGACACCGCGTCGGCGCGGCCGTCGCCATCGGTGTCGGCCAGCTTCAGGTCCCAGCGCCCGTCACCGTCGGTGTCGACGTACGCCAGGCCCGGACCGATCACCCGATCCGCCAGGCCGTCCCCGTCGACGTCGAGCAACCGGTCATCGGCGGTGCCGTCGGCATTGAAATCGACCAGCGGACCGCCCGTGTGCTCGACCCCGTCGAGGCCGAACCAGCGCACCTGTCCGGTCCGGTCCACCCGTAGCGCCCAGGTGCCCGAACCGTCGTCGGAGAAATAGCTTTCGGCGTGATCGTCGTCATCGACGTCGAGCACCGCGCGCTCGGCGATACCGTCGCCGTCGAGATCGGCCATCACGTCGTCGATCCGGCCGTCCCCGTCGACATCGAGCCCGATGCCGTCGAGGCTGCCGTTGCCGTCGACATCTACATCGGGTGTCCCGCTGAAGATGGTCGCCGTTTCGTCGGGCTCACCCAGGCAGTAGTCCATGACTGATCAGACGCACGATCAGCCCCTGGCGTTCCACCATTTCAGCAATTCGTCGACGGCCTGCTCGCGGGACAGCGGCCCGTGCTCGAGGCGCAGCTCCTTGAGGTGCTTCCAGGCCTCGCCCACCTGCGGGCCGGCCGGGATGCCGAGGATATCCATGATCTCGTTGCCGTCGAGGTCGGGCCGGACCCGCTGCAGATCCTCCTTGGCCGCCAGTTCGGCGATCCGGTTCTCCAGATCGTCGTAGTTGGCCTGCAGCCGTGCCGCGCGGCGCTTGTTGCGGGTGGTGCAATCGGCGCGGACCAGCTTGTGTAGCCGGGAAAGCAGCGGACCGGCGTCGGTGACATACCGGCGCACCGCCGAATCCGTCCACTTGCCGGCACCCTTGTCGTCGGCGTAGCCGTGGAACCGCAGGTGCAGATAGACCAGCTGCGAGACGTCGTCGATCATCTGCTTGGAATACTTGAGCGCGCGCATCCGCTTGCGGGCCATCTTGGCGCCGACCACCTCGTGGTGGTGGAAGCTCACCCCGCCGTCGGATTCGTGCTTGCGGGTCGCGGGCTTGCCGATGTCGTGCAGCAGCGCGGCCCAGCGCAACACCAGATCCGGGCCGTCGTCTTCGAGATCGACCGCCTGCCGCAGCACCGTCAACGAATGCCAGTACACGTCCTTGTGCTGGTGATGTTCGTCGATGGCCATCCGCATCTCACCGACCTCGGGCAGCACCACCTCACCGAGCCCGGTCTGCACCATCAGATCGACACCGGCCACGGGATCCTGCCCGAGCAGCAGCTTGTCCAGCTCGGCGGCGACGCGCTCGACGGTGATCCGGGACAGCTGCGGGGCCATCTCCAGCAACGCCTCGAGCACGCGCGGCGCCACCCCGAACCCCAGCTGGGAGACGAAGCGGGCCGCCCGCAGCATGCGCAGCGGATCGTCTCCGAACGACACCTCCGGCGCCGACGGCGTATCGAGGACCTTGGCCTGGATCGCCGCCAAACCGCCCAGCGGGTCATGGAATTCGGCCGGTCCGTCGGCGCCGATCCGCACCGCCATGGCGTTGACGGTGAAGTCGCGGCGTACCAGATCGTCGTCGAGGTTGTCGCCGAACTCGACCGTCGGATTGCGCGACACCTGGTCGTAGCTGTCGGCGCGGAAGGTGGTGATCTCGAGCCGGTGCCCGCGTTTGCCCACCCCGATCGTGCCGAACTCGATGCCGGTGTCCCAGATCGCGTCGGCCCAGGGTCGCAGGAACTTCAGCATCTGCTCGGGGCGGGCGTCGGTGGTGAAGTCGAGATCGCTGTCTTCGGTCAACCGGCCCAGTAGGGCATCGCGCACGCTGCCGCCGACCAGGTACAGCTCGTGGCCCGCGCCGGCGAACACCGCGCCGAGCTCGCGCAGGACCTCGGCGCGGCGGTTCAGCGCGACGAGTGCGCCGGCCAGCAATTCGGCATCAGTAACAGCAGCGTCGGACACGTTCGATGAGCCTAATGCTCCCGGTCTGGTCACAACCGGCGAGTGCGGCGGGAGGCCAACCCCGTGGCAGCTACTATCGCTTGGGTGTCGGACGGCGAGCAGGCCAAACCAAGACGGCGCCGCAGTCGGCGTCGTGGCCGTCGCCGTGCACAGAGGGCGGCGGGTCCCCCGGCCGACGATCACGGCACGGACACTGATCGGCCCGGCCAAGCGCCCGTCGCCGCCGCGGCACCCGCACCCACGCCACGTGACCAATCCAAACAGCACAAGCGGCCGCGTCGTCCCCAGGAACGGCTCCGCACCGTGCACGAGACCTCCGCCGGCGGCCTCGTCATCGACGGCATCGACGGTCCCAAGGACACCCAGGTGGCAGCGTTGATCGGCCGGGTCGACCGGCGCGGGCGAATGCTGTGGTCACTGCCCAAGGGCCACATCGAACTCGGCGAGACGGCCGAGCAGACCGCCATCCGCGAAGTCGCCGAAGAGACCGGCATCCGTGGTGACGTGTTGGCCGCGCTGGGCAGCATCGACTACTGGTTCGTCACCGAGGGCCGCCGAGTACACAAGACCGTGCACCACTACCTCATGCGCTTTCAGGGCGGCGAACTGTCCGACGACGATGTCGAGGTGACCGAGGTCGCCTGGGTGCCGCTGCGCGAACTGTCGTCCCGGCTGGCCTATGCCGACGAACGCAAGCTGGCGGAAGTGGCCGGGGAACTGATCGACAAACTGCACACCGACGGGCCGGCCGCGTTGCCGCCGCTGCCCCGCAGCGCACCTCGACGGCGGCCCCAGACGCATTCGCACACCCGCAATCACCGCCGCGACGAATCTGCGCAACCCCAGCCCCGCCGGCGCACGAACGGATGCGGACAGGGACCGTGACCGCCCTGGCGCGCACAGTGGTGCTCGCAGCGGTGGTGATGCTGTTCTCGACGTGGTCGGTGATGGCGCTGCCCACCCTGGCGCCCCGGGCGGGTGCGAGCGAACCCAGCCCGCTGCCGTTCCTGAAGATCCGCATCGACAAGGTCACCCCTGAGGTCATCACCACCACCAGCGACTCGACACTGACGGTCACCGGGGCCGTGCTCAACGTCGGTGACCGCCCGGTGCGCGACGTGGTGATCCGGATGGAGCACGCCCGCGCGGTGACCTCGTCGAGCCAGCTGCGCACCGACCTCACCGGAGACCTCGACCAGTTCGAACCGGTGGCCGACTTCATCACGGTGGCACCGGAGATGCAGCGCGGTGAATCCGTCGGCTTCACACTGTCCTATCCCCTGCGGGCCGGTGACCACCCCTCGCTGCGCATCGGAGAACCGGGCGTCTATCCGGTGCTGATCAACGTCAACGGCACCCCGGATTACGGTGCACCGGCCCGGCTCGACGACGCCCGCTTCCTGTTGCCGGTCCTCGGCGTCCCACCAGATGACGCGGAGCGCTCCGACGGCGAGTCACTGTCGGCGGCCGACACCCTCAATTCGGTGGTTCCGCCCGACACCTCCCAACCCGTGCGGACGACCTTGCTGTGGCCGCTGGCCGACCGGCCGCGGCTGGCCCCGGGTGCCCCGGGCGGCACCACGCCGGTGCGATTGGTCGACGACACCCTGGCCGCCTCGCTGGCCCCCGGCGGCCGGCTCGACACCCTGCTCTCGGCCGCCGACTTCGCCACCGGTCCGACCGTGGACTCCGGCGGGCAGATGCGGGCCACCCTGTGCCTGGCGGTCGACCCGGACCTGCTGGTCACCGTCAACGCGATGACCGGCGGCTACGTCGTCAACGACGGCCCCGACACCGGACCCAGCACCCCGACGCGACCCGGCGCGGGCCAGGACGCGGCGATCAACTGGCTCAACCGGCTGCGGGCCCTGGCCGGGCGGCTGTGCGTGGCGCCGACCAACTACGCCCAAGCCGATCTGAGCGCGCTGCAGCGGGTGGGCGATCCGGGCCTGAGCGCCATCGCCACCAACGGCGCCGGCGACATCGTCGACCAGATCCTCGGGACCACCTCGATCCGCGGCGCCAGCATCCTGGGCGACGGTCCGCTCACCCGCCCGGCACTGGACCTGCTGGCCGCCCAAGGCCAGACCGTGCCCATCGCCGCTGCGCACATCACGGCACAGGACTCGGAAACCGGCGCCCCCGAAACCGCCGATGTCACGCCCGTGCGGTACCGGCCGGACGTGGTCGCGGTCGGCTTCGACCCCGCCGTCGGCGCCGCGCTCGCCGGTGCCGGCACCGACCCGGTGGCGCCGTCGTACCTGGATCCGTCGCTCGACATCCCGGTGCACCATGACTCGCAGACCGCCCGGCGCCAAGACGCTCTCGGCGCGCTGCTGTGGCGCGGTCTCACCCCGAGCGAGCAGCCCCGGACCCAGATCCTGATGCCGCCGCTGGTGTGGTCGCTGGACGCCGACGACGCGCAGGCCATCCTGACCACGGTGGCCACCACGATCCACGCCGGCCTGGCCGTGCCACGCCCGCTGCCGATGCTGATCGCCGAGAGCAACGCGGTGCCCCCGCAACCGCTGCAGCCCCCGCCGCCGGAAACCCTCGGCAACCCGCGCGGCCGCATCGACGAGAACATCGACACCGGCATCGCCGCGGTTGTCGGCCGGCTGTGGGGGTTGACCGCCGCGCTGGCCACCGACGAGCGCACCGGGCTGACCGGCATGCAGTACACCGCTCCGCTGCGGGAGGACACGCTGCGCGCCCTGAGTCAGTCCGTGCCCCCCGAGGCCCGGAACGGGTTGGCCGAACAGCGGCTGGGCGCCGTCAACCGCAGTGTGAACGACATGTTCGGCGCGGTGACGATCGTCAACCCGGGCGGCGC